>CBDTYO010000310.1:0-5023 GCA_965364615.1 uncultured Bacteroidia bacterium | reverse complement strand
TGACCCAGCCATCAAAGTTCCGGGCTTCCAAAACTGCTGAGGTTTCTTCAATTTCGTTGAAATGGATGGGGACATCCATCCTCAGTCCAAAGGTCAGGTTCAACTTGTCGTTGACAGCCCATTCGTCTTGCAGATACACACCCAACTGGGCCACATCCAGGTAGGACCAGGCATAGTCTTTTTGCTGGGCATCGGCAGTCTCCTGGTTGAAATCGATTCCGTTCACATCGTTAGCCAGGAAATCGGACACACTATTGAAGGTAAACCAGGGATAGTAGAAGAGGTTGAATGAGTTATCAAACAGGAACATCTCAAAGTTAAAGCCTGCGGTGAAGGTGTGGCTGCCCCTGTAGAGGGTCAGATTGTCTGTAAGCTGAAACACATCCTGGTTCAGCACGTTGCTTGTGGAAAACATTTCTGAACCCATGGTGATGGCCAGGTTGCCGTTCTGGTCGAAAATATCCACCACCGGCCAGGGGGCCGACTTGGGCTCCCGATGGTCGCGGAAGGCAGTATAACCAACCAAAAGGCTGTTGCTCAGTTCGCTTGAGAACATGGAGTTGACTTCGCCCACGATGGAATGGATCTTATTGAAGATCCTATAGGATGAGTTCTCGAAAGGCAGCCTGTAGGAAGTGGGACCCCTTCCGATCACTGCCTCCGGGTGAGGAAGGATATCCTTCCAGGCATCCAGCATGTTGTAACGCAAAGTCATTTTATGTTTGCTGCTGATATTCCAGTCGAGCTTCAGCATCAGCTTGTTATTGGAGGTAAGGTGGTTGTATCCCTGGTAGGCACCCGGTTCATAATTCCAGTATTCCCGGAGCCTGGACTGAACCATCTGTATGGAGTCCTCCGGCACGCTGGTCACATTGGAACCGCTGTTGCTTCCATTGTCGGCCACAAAGCCGTGAGCCAGTTGCTCACGACGCTCGGCTTCAAAGTTTAGAAAGAAAAAAAGCTTATTCTTCACGATGGGGCCGCCGATGCTGGCTCCCGTCTGCATGGTCATAAAATCGGTGTTGGAGCTCTCTACCTCCCCCACTTTCGTACCAATCATTCCTTCATTCCTGAAGTAATAATAGGCTGTTCCATAAAAATCATTGGTCCCCGACTTGGTGACAGCATTGATACCGGCCCCGGTAAATCCTCCCTCCCTGACATCAAAGGGTGCAAGGGATACCTGCACCTGGTCAATGGCATCCAGGGAAACCGGTTGCGCATCGGTTTGACCACCGGGCACGGCATAGTCGAGGCCAAAGGGATTATTAAAAATCGATCCGTCGAGGGAGAAATTGTTGTAGAGGTTGTTCCTTCCTCCGAAACTGTTTCCATCCGACTCCGGCGTGATCCTGGTGAGGTCGCGCTGACTGCGCGCTATGGAAGGCATGGCATCGATCTGTTCCCGGCTGATGCTGGTCATGGCCCCCGTGCGGCCCGAGTTGATCACATCGTTCCTGTTGTAGGCTACCACCACCTCTTCGAGCTGCTGAACAGCTTCTGACAGGGTAAAATCCACTTCCCCGGTTTTGTTCAGCACGAGGAAAACATCTGTTTCAGTCGAATTCTGGTATCCCACGTAGGAAACCTCCACCCGATAAGGGCCACCCACCCTCATGTTGCGGATGTTGTAACGCCCATCTTCGTTGGTAATGGTCCCATACTGGAATCCGGAAGGTGTGTGCACGGCCACCACGCTGGCAGCCAGTACCGGCACCCCCTGTTCATTGATCACTTTACCGCTTAAGGATGAAGTTGTCACGCCCTGGGAGTAAGCCATGGACACTCCCATGACAAGCAACAAGCCTGTCATACATGCTCGTAAAAATCTATACATTTTTGCTGAATTTGAGTTAGTGCACATAAAGGTAATTATCTGGAGGACTCCATAGGCCACTCAATCTTCTTTTGCAAATTATTTATGATCTAAACACTACGAAATGACTATACCATTCTGTGGATCAATGGGTTTTCTCTGACATTTTTTACAACATAAAAAAGGCTCCCGGCTCCCCCGGTTTTTGCACTGCTTTGACGACAGGTACAGGGAGGGGAAGCACGGAAGCCCGTACGCTTCTCTACAAAAAGGCCATCAGAAACTGATGCTGCCCTGCAGGCCCACCCACATCTGCACCTTGGTCTGCTTGTCGTTGCTGCTGGTGTAGTTGTAGAAGGAATAAGGCGCAATCTCATACCACGACTTCACCCCCAGGTCCGGACTGGAATGGGCCACCGATACATTGAACGTGGGCCCGATGTGGAGATTCACCTGATTGCCCATGTTCCACCCGAAGAGCACCTTCACCGTATTGTAAAGGTTCAGGCGATCGATGGTGAGAAAATACGGTGTGTCCGGATCGGCGATCCACAGTTCCTGGTGGACGGTTCCCTCGATGTTCAGGCTCACCTTTTCGCTCAGGCCCACCTCGGTCCCCAGTCCCCCGCCAAACATCCAGCGGCTGCCCGGTCCAAAAGGCTTTCCAAAAGAGTAGATGTTGTAGAGCTTGCTGACTCCCATCTTATAGCTCAGGTTGGCATACTGGACCTCGCTGACCGTAAACCCGAAGCTGCGGTAACCGTTCTTTTTCACCACAGAGATGAAGGCCAGCGGCACGCCGTCAATGGAATCACAGATATTCATAAACCCGGCCCCCTGGAAACCCTTCACAGTCCCAGCCACATTGATAAAACCGGCCAGCTGCGCCCCTTCCACCTCCTCGGCCACATTAAAAAACCCGGCTCCCTGGAAATGGGAGGGTCCTGCCCCGATGACATTGCCAAAACCTGCCACCTGAACGCCTTTGGCGGCACTGCCCGATACATTCACAAAACCCGCTCCCTGGAACCCTTCCAGGGATTCGCCCGTCACGTTCACAAAACCAGCAGCCTGGGCCCCGGTCATATTCCCGCCGGCCACATTGACAAATCCGGCCCCCTGGAATCCCTCGGTCCCGGATCCGCTTACGTTATAAAACCCTGCCAGCTGAGCCCCGGATACATGGCCCCCGACCGTATTCCCAAAGCCTGCCACTTGCAAACCATTCATGTAATATTGGTCGATATTGATAAACCCGGCGGCCTCAAACTTCTCTACCCCCCCGGAAACGCCGAGAAAAAGGTTCAGGGATACATCGTTGACTATCTGGGCATTCCTTGCCCCGTTGGTGCTCAGGGGCGGGAAAAGGAAAGTGAACTGAAAAGGACTCCGCTCATAACTGGTGGAATCTGTCTGAGCCATCAGGCTCTGGGTCATCATCAAGCTGACCAAAATCAGGGGTATTATTCTTTTCATGGTTGCAGAAATGTATGATTGAATATGCTGTTTAACCTCAAAGACAAGAAATGAAAGCAAGGGTTGTCCCATGCGGGAATTTTGTTTTAAATTCACAGGACCGTAACTTTCAAACCCCTATCCCATGAAGATCAGATATACGCTATCCGTCATTTTCATCCTGGCCTTTGTGGCCACCGGATTCACCCGAAAAGAACCCGGTTTGCCCAACATCCTCTGGATCACCAGCGAGGATAACAGCAGGCTACTGGGTTGCTATGGAGATGCTTTTGCCACCACCCCCCACCTGGACCAGCTGGCGTCAGAGGGCTTTCTCTATACCAATGCCTACGCCAATACACCGGTGTGTGCACCAGCCCGGAATACCATTATTACAGGTGTGCATGCCTGCTCCAACGGACATGAACAAATGCGCAGCACCTATGCCAAATCAGAAACGGTCAGGTTTTATACCGAATTCCTGAAGGAAAAGGGCTATTACTGCACCAACAACAGAAAAACCGACTACAATACCAGCTCCTTCGATCTGAAAACCATGTGGAATGAAAGCAGCCGGAATGCCCATTATAAAAACAGGGCCAATGGACAGCCTTTCTTTGCCATATTCAATCTGACCGTCAGTCACGAAAGCTCCATTCACAGCTCCATCCCCAACGAGGAGCTGAGGCACAAGCCGGAAGAAGTGAGCCTTCCTCCCTACCATCCCGATACTCCGGAGATGCGGCACGACTGGGCACAGTATTACGATAAGGTAGAGGACATGGATGCCCAGGTGGGAGAATTGCTCCGCGAACTTGAAGAAGCCGGACTGGCCGAAAATACCATTGTCTTTTACTACAGCGATCACGGGGGAGTGCTGGGCAGAAGCAAGCGCTACCTGTTCGAAACCGGCACCCATGTTCCCATGATCGTCCGGATTCCGGAAAAATACCGGCATCTCTACCCGGCGGAGGCTCCCGGATCGCAGGTGGACAGGCTGGTCAGTTTTGTGGACCTGGCCCCCACGCTGTTGAGCCTCATAGGCCTGGAAGCGCCTGGATATATGCAGGGGAATGCCTTCCTGGGCGATTACCAGACCGAGGAACCCCAATACATCTACATGTTCCGGGACCGCATGGATGAACGCTATGACCTGACCCGGTCCATCGTGGACAGGCGATACAGGTACACCCGCTATTACAACTCCAACCGCATCTGGATGCAGAAGCTGGAATATCTCTGGAGGGCCCCCTCCATGGCCTCCTGGGAAGAAGAATTTCTGGCAGGCAGGTGCAATGAGGTGCAGGCCCGCTTCTTCCGGACCAAACCGGTGGAGGAGCTCTTCGATACCGAGAATGATCCGTGGGAGGTCAACAACCTGGCCAACGATCCTGCCCATGCCGAAAGACTGCAAAAAATGAGGCTTGCCAGCCTGGAGATGGCTGTTCATTCCCGAAACAGACCGGAGCATCCGGGCCGGGGATACCCCCATTTATGATTATATGAGAAGTGAAACACTTCCTTACAACGAGATCCTGGGTGCCGCGGTCATTGCCTCCCTGAAAAAACCGGATCAGGTGGATCGCCTGAAGGCCATGCTCCACCACGACGACAGTGCCATCCGTTACTGGGGGATCCAGGGATTGCTGATGCTGGGCGAGGATGCCCGGCCGGCGTGCGAGCCAGCGCAGCAACTGCCAGACGAGCCGGGGCCCGCGGGCCAGCTCGTTGAGGGTCACGACCTCGGGTCGT
>CBDTYO010000309.1:0-5036 GCA_965364615.1 uncultured Bacteroidia bacterium | reverse complement strand
CTGTGTTGAAAGTGCGTTTAAGCAAAAAACAATACAATATAAAAGAACTCTTGAAGCATTGAAGCTAATGTGCCCGTGATGAGTATCTCAGTTTGTTGCGCCAGGACCTTTTCTACTACCCTTCGGCAATCATAATGCCGCTTCGGGAACTTCAGGTGGATCCGGGAGTGGTCCTCAATCTTGCCTTGAGGGCTGAACATGAACTTGCTGCCTGATCGATTCTCCTTTAACTTCAAGGATAGGATAAGCCCCTCCAAGGGAATGGTCTGGATGATTTGACCCAGCTATGACTCCAGAAAGCTCTGCCAGTACAATGATAATTCCTGGAGTGGGGAAATAAATGAAATTTCGGTGTGGATTCGAAAATTCCCACTAATTCTCTTGAATCAATAGATTATGCGATTTAAGAACTTCCCATTTTAGAAATAATTCGAAAAGCTATATCAAAATGATATGAGGTAATGCCAATAAGATCCTACATTATCCATAGATTTCACTTTTCTTATATTTAATACCCAGCTTTTTCATCCGGTTAATTAAAGTACTGGCATTGATTCCGAGAAGTTCCGCAGCGCCATGCTTCCCATGAATTTTGCCCTTTGTTTTCTTCAATACTTTTTCAATGTGTGCAATGATGATTTCATTCAGGTTCAATGTAGGGGATGAGTCACCGGCAATCAGAGAATCCGGCTGATCTTCATAGCGTTCCTCTTTGGGCTGGAAGCTGCTGAATGATAGAGGCCCGGATGGATTCAGGATTAATTCCCTTTCGATGATATTTTGTAATTCTCTCACATTGCCCGGCCATTCATAGGAGGACAATCGTTCGATGCTGTTTTCTTTCAGCGTCGGGATTTTTGGTAAACTGAGTTCTTTGGATTTCACTTCAATAAAATGCTGCACAAGCTCCGGAATATCCTCTTTTCTGGATCTCAAGGGGGGGATGGTAATGGGGAAAACATTCAGCCTGAACCATAAATCCTCCCGGAATTCTTTATCTGCGACCATCCGTTCCAGATCTCTGTTGGTGGCGGCAATGATCCGTATGTCCAAAGAAATTGTTTCGGTTCCGCCAACCCTTTCGAGGGTCCGGTCTTGAATAACCCGAAGCAGCCTCACCTGGGCCTGTAAGGGGAGTTCACCAATTTCGTCAAGGAAAATGGTTCCGTGTTCTGCCCGTTCAAAACGTCCCCTTTTTTGTGAAACCGCTCCTGTAAAGGCCCCTTTTTCGTGCCCAAACAGTTCGCTGTCAATCAGCGAGTCAGGAATTGCCCCACAATTTACCGTGATGAAAGGGCCATTGCATCTTGGCGAAGAATCATGGATCGCATTGGCAACAACGTCCTTACCGACTCCTGTTTCACCCAATAAAAGAACCGGGCTTTCGATGCCAGCAACTTGTTTCACTTGATCCATCACCTCTCTCAGCCCCAGATTCAGGCCGATGATTTCCTCCCCGGATATTCGTCTTAACTCTCCGCGCAAAAATCTTATGTCCTCGGCCAACAGGTTTTTAAGTTGCAGGACCTCTCTGTGCTTGAGCGTATTTGACATGGCGATAATCAAAGGATCCTTCAGCAGAAGGACCCACCCTAAATGTTCTTCAGTGAAACGCTGACTGCCCGTTGTGGCCAGAACCAGGGTGCCCAGGTTTTTACCCTCAGATCGAAGCATCAGTAAGATTAATGAGGAAGTCTTAATCTTATACAACTTATACATATCGCGGGTAATGCTGAATTCACTGGTATTCTTTATCAGCCATATATCCTGGTCCGAGGGAGTACTTTTGGCAATTTCAACGGAGGGTTTGGAAATGGGTGTTAATAAATTCAATTTTCGGTAACCTTCCAGATCAGCCTGGGCAAAGGTCCTTATGGAGTTATAATCGGGCTCGAAATTCTGCAGGAACAGCATCGATGCCGGCATAAAATCTTTCAGGTATTGGAGAAGGTCGAATAAGGCCTTTTCAATTTCAAGGTTGCCACATATTCTCAGTGTGGCCTCCCGGAAAAAGGTGTCTCTATCCATGTGAGATCGATGAAGAATATATGCGGCAATATAAGCAAAATTGCCATATGCGACGATTTTGGTTGCCGCATATGATGATCCTGTAATTGGAAGAATCTCTATATAACATGCTATCAAAGAGTTAATTAGTTTGGCGCGTTATTGGCAAATGCATTGAAATACATGGGTGATAAAACGGTAAAGGCATGTCGACAGATTTAAGAAAAATGGTCCGGAATCTTCAGGAGTTTTATGATTTTACCGATAAGGTGGTTCTGTCGGTAGGAGCCGGAGGAGACAATTTTTATGAATATGCTTTTCCTGCATGGCACGTAATCGCTGTCGATCATGATGTTGAAGGCCTTAAACGCCTGAAGGAAAGTTTATTAAAAGGAGGAATGCTGGAAGGGTTTACGCTGGTCCATGCTGACTTCTATGCGTTTCAGGCGGAAGGCGATCTGCTGATGTTTGATTATTGCCTGCATGAAATACCCGATCCGGAGAAAGCCATCCGTCATGCTTTGACGATGAGTACAGCGATACTGATCAATGATCACTGGATTTTTTCAGAATGGGCGTATATCACCCATGAGGAGGTAAAGACAAAGAGATGCTGGGAGGCGATTGAGAAATTCAATATTCAAAAGATGCGGCGTTACGACACCTTTCAGTGCTTCCGGGACTATGAGGAGCTTTCTCAGAAAGTAAAAGACCAGGGCATTCATTCGATGCATCGGATACAGAAATATAAGGGCATGCGAAACATCCAAATACCCATGTCTTATGTATTTGTATTGATCGAAGGAGCCAGGAATGTGAAATTGAGTTGAACGGAAGAAAATTAAAACCCATGAACAGAATATTCAGCGTAAAACCCGAAAGGATCAGATATACCGACGAATCAAAAATCCCATCGGATTACACGCATAAAATGGATAAAGCTTATGACTGGATGGCCAAAGTCTACGATGCGTTTCTGTTTGTTTTTCCCGTATGGAAGAAATGGATCATAGAAGTCATACCTCATATTCAGGGAACAAAGATTCTGGAAGTGTCATTTGGCAATGGCTACCTGATGTCAAAGTATGCCCAGGCACCCTACGAAATTCACGGGGTGGATTATAATGAACAGATGGTGAAACTTGCCCGGAAAAAGATGGAGAAGACAGAATTCAATGTCGAACTACAACAGGGAAATGTCGAAAAGCTGCCCTTTCCCGACCAATTCTTTGATACCGTCATTAATACCATGGCCTTTACGGGATATCCGGATGGAAACAAGGCCCTGAGTGAAATGAAAAGGGTATTAAAACCGGGGGGGCGCTTACTCCTGGTCGATTTTGATTATCCGGAAAACAGGAATGTGCTGGGATATGCAATTGTCAGGTTGTGGGAGAAATTCGGGGATATCATGAAAGACCTAGAGGCACTTTTCAAAAAGCACAACTTTGCATTTGAGCATCGTTCAATCGGGGGATTCGGAAGTGTTCACCTGTACAGGGCAACAAAATAACAGACGGGTTTCGCGATGGCCCATGCAAGTTTCTCAGGATTGATAACTTTCATGGGTATTTATTACATTTAAGCAACGCTGTGTATCACCATTCATCAAATTCTTCATTATGAAATTTCTAGCATGCAGCATGATTCTCTTCGCATTGAGCATCTCCGCTACTTCACAGGTCAGGGTGCAAACCAAAAAGCAAAAACCGGTTTATCAGGCAGATAGAGACCTGGTTCTGGAAAAACAAGCCTATACGCGTTCTGCCAGCATTGAAAAATATCTTTCCGCGGAAGCGAAAAAGGAATTGGAGTCTGTGATCCGGCAATTGATTGAATTGTTGGCCAAAGACATCCCTGATTTTGACATTGAACAATTTGTTGAGAAAGCAGTACGGCGAAATTTCCGGAATATTTCGGCAGAACAGTCGAATTTGGCGAAGCTATATGTTTTGGCAAAAACGGCAGAAATGATAGCCAGCCAGGATTCTGATAGCATGGGGGATCTATCCGATGCAGAGTCCCTGCGTTTGCAAGTAATGATGGAGGAAGCGTCAGCGCTGATGTACACACTTAGCCAGGTAATGAAAAAAGCCTCATCAACACAGGATAGTCTGGTGCAAAACATGAAGTAAAAGTATCCTGCTCTCTGAATATTGCTTGCAGAATACATATCGGTGCCTTATATTTGTTCGTCATATTACGAACAAATGAAAAAAGTGGAAGTACTTACGGATGAGCAAAAGACCCTTGCCAGGTTCGCCAAGGCCATGGGACATCCCATCAGGATGTATGTGCTTGAATTGCTTTCCCACCAGACTTGTTGCTACAGCGGCGATCTGACCGAAGTATTGCCCATTGCGAAATCCACCCTGTCGCAGCACCTGAAGGAACTGAAGGACGCCGGGCTGATCCAGGGCGAAATTGAAGCACCCAAAATCAAATATTGTCTGAACCAGGAGAATTGGAAACTGGCACAACAGCTTTTTGTCAGGTTCCTTAAACAATAAAATTTTTTAAACCAAACGTTCGTAGTTCTACGAATAACGAATTAAATACGATGGAAATAAAAGTATTAGGTACCGGCTGTGCCAGATGCAAAGCGCTGGATAGAGCCACCCGGAAAGCAGTGGAGGAATTAGGCCTGGATGCCACCGTGGATAAGGTGGAAGATATGCAAAAGATCATGCGTACTCCCGGGCTTGTGATCAATGAAAAGGTGGTATTGTCGGGCGAGGTTCCCAAGGTGGCTCAGCTCAAGGATCTTTTAACCCAACACATGTAACCCCATGAAAGCAATGAAACGGACCTTCCTTTGGGTCATGGCGGCTATGCTATCTGCCTGCAGCGCTCCTTCTTCTCAGGACCCAGAGGCGGGAGGTACTGAAAATGGTGAACTGCAGGTGTATTACTTTCATTTTACCAAGCGGTGTGCCACCTGCAATGCGGTTGAAAACGAAACCAGGGTGGCCCTGGAATTATTCTACGGCGATCAGGTGGAGGACGGTGACATTGCCTTTATCTCCCTG
>CBDTYO010000308.1:0-5043 GCA_965364615.1 uncultured Bacteroidia bacterium | reverse complement strand
GGAAGCCATCATTGTTGCAGCTCAACAACGCTTCAGGCCTATCCTGCTAACAACCGCCACCACCTCACTTGGGTTGATACCACTCTGGGTCGGAGGAGGGGTTCTATGGCGGCCTTTGGCCATCACCATTATCTTCGGATTGTTGTTTGCCACTGTGATAACCCTGTTGTTCGTGCCGGTGCTTTATAAATCCTTTTTCAGGATCAGCTATAAGAACTATAAAAGATCCATGTAGCTATACCATTCATCCCAAAATTCACCATTCATCTCGTTGAAGTAACCACTTATTACAAAACCAGATCCATCCGGCTCAATTATTTAACCAGCCGCATTTCCCCCCGTATATTTGAGTGTCGGTAAATAATAACAATGAAATTAAGATTCTGATATTATGAAACCAAAGTTGCACATATCATTAGTTTTCTTTTTTACGGTTTGGATGGGTACACTGGCAGCAGCACCTATAGTGGGGAAGATAAACTCAGGGGAATACGAAAAGGCTTCCAAAACACTTGAACATGCCCAGAGGATTCTTGACAATGTTTTGGAGGATCCGGTACACGGTATTCCACAAAGCATGATTAATCAATCTGAAGCAATTGTAATCTTCCCCAATGCCTGTATGGTTGCGGCTGGTCCATATAATAAACCTGGGGGAATAGGCGCGGCCATGATCCATAATGAAGATGGTTCTTGGAGCGATCCTTTCTTTGTCATTCTCCGGGAAGGATCCCTGGATTTCCAACTCAGCACAAGGACTTCAGATATAATCCTGCTTTTCAAGGATAAAAACCAAATTCTTGCATTGGACATCGCAGCAATTACCCTAGGTGGTGATGTTGGGGTCGGACCGGGACCTGTCAGTAATAATTCTCAATCGGCTACTGATTTTTCATTTGAGAAAGAAGTATATGCTTATCACCGGAGCACAGACCATATTGCCGGGGAAAGTATTGAAGGTGGGATACTCTCATATTATAAGAAGCTCAGTAATTCATTGATCACAATGGAACTCAGCTATCAGGAATAAAGTATCTTTCTGAAAACATGTAAATGGGACTTGCGTGCTTCAGATTTCGGGAGATGGAACAGTTTGATTTCAATAAATGAAGTATTGTCAAAGAACATCTGAATACAATTCTGATTATTTGATTTCTATGCATCTTACTAGTAATTGTCAATTTAATTACCAGGTGTACAGTTGTCTCTAAATTACTGAATATATGCATTTTAGCCAATAGGGTCGCCATTTCAGGAATGCAGACTAACCGATCTCTTGACCCTTTATCACATTAACCCCTGTAACCAAATCTCAAGCATTATGAAATACGGAGTAAACAGGGTGACCCTGGTGGGCAACGTAGGAGAAGTACCCAGGGTATCAGAAAGGGACGGGGAGGCCTTTGTGGCCAATTTCCCCCTGGCCACCAATGAAGTGTGGCGTGATAAGGAAGGCGAGGAAGTTCGAAGGACCGAATGGCACCGGATTGTGGTCTGGAACAAAGCAGCCAACATTGTAAAAGAGCATGTATCCAAAGGGGATGCACTCTATGTGGAAGGGAAGATCTCCACCAATTCCTGGGAAGACAAGGAGGGAAACAAACACTACAGCACAGAGATCGTCTGCGACAACTTCCTTTTTCTTTCGCGCAAAAGTGTTGAGGAAGCCGTGGAGTAGGAATAGAGTATTATTCGGATTCTTCCTTCTTGCCCTTCTGTCGCCGGGAATAGAACATGGAAATACCCAATGAGATGATCGCTATAAACATCAAAGCGACGATGCGGTATCCCAGGCTGATGTTGCTGAGGTCCACCAGGAACAGATAAAAGACGGTGATCACCATGGTGATGATGGCCAGCCAGCGGTATTTCATATTCCTGATCACCACGCTCAGGACAAAGAATACCATGGCCGACAGGGTCCACGACAGGGTTACAAAATTGGGTGACACTGCCTCATGCAGACTGAACAGGACCATGAAGGCACCCGAGAAGAGGAAAATGTTTCGGATCAATTCGGTGCGTATTTCCAGCCGCTGCTTTTTCCAGTTCAGGATCCTGGCAGTCGAAAGCGCAACCAGGGCAAAGGAAAAATTGGTGCCGTGCAGAATATCTCCCGTGATAAAATAGGCAATCAACAATCCCACGAACAGAATGGTGTTCATGATAACCATGAACCTGGACCGGAACCACAGGGCCACGATGACCACCAGCAGACTCTGAATGGAGAGGAGCAGAAATGCCAGCGGGAAGCTAAAAATACCGGCAATGGTAATACTCAGGGCCACAAAGCTGTATATGGCATACATGGCCGCAATGGGCTTCCAGGTGCCGCGCAGCTGTATCCAGATGGAGTAAGCCATGCTAAATGTGGCAACCATGCCGAAGAGACGGAAATAACTTTCGGTGAAGAAAGACAGCACCGTCAAAGTAAGCAGAAAGGTAAAGCCCAATCCGTTCAGCACAATCACCGTATTAATTTGATTATGAGACAGATCACTCGATGCAGGTGCGAGGGCCAGCAGGGTGTAGGCAAGGGCAATGACAAACAGATAGACATGGCCCATTTGATGGATGTTGATGAACTCGAACGTTTTACTTATTATGGGATTGCCCATGATCCACATCAGGTAGATGAAATAGGAGAGAAAGATCGAGATTGTCAATCCAGTCCACCAGGCTTTCCTGAAGGCAAACAGGATGGCTGTACCGCTTATGCCGACCATGAAAGGAAGCATGAAATGGGTGGATCCATCCGCAATGGCAGTAATCGCCATCATGAGCCATACAATGATGGCCAGCACCTGTGAATTGTTCCTGTAGGCCAGGTAGATCAGCGACAGGAGGACCACCACGACCACTGCATGGCCCAAGAATGCATTCTCAATAATTTGACTCTCCTGAAAAAGGCAGATCCTCATGGCCTGAATATAGAGGAGCAGATGGCCGTTGTAACTGAAAAGCCTGGACATGTAGGGAAGTGACTTCCTTGTGAGATATCCCAGCAGATACACCATGGCTACACATCCATATCCGAATGCCAGGGAAATGAAAGGCTGATTGTTATTCTGCAGGAACTGTGACAAAAAAAGGATGCCCACCAAAAGCACCACATTTCCCAGCCAGGCCATGCCATATTCTCCAATCCTTGATTCCATGGCATCACTTCCGGGTGACTCCTTCTCCACCTGGGGTGCTTCGCCTGTAGATTGTTGGAAAGTAAATCTGCCGGTCCTCTCAATGGCGGGAGCAGCTTCCTCCAATTGGGCCATGCGTTTCTCGAGGTCAGCGATCCTCTGTTTCAGTTGATCAAGTTCCCCATTGTTTCCTTGAGTTTTATTTTCCATCAGATCTCAGTTTCAGGCCACTTCCTGCTTTTTCCATGGAGGCAGCAGCCACAATAGAAATGCCAGGATCACGAAGGGAAGCACTATCCACACGATTGCCATAAATAACCCCTCCGAACCCACAAGGCCCAGTTTGAAATTGGTAAATCCATGAAATCCCTTTGAGAAGAGTTGTCCGCCTATAACCACGTTCCAACGCATAAAAAATATGCCGATCAGAACCATAATGCCCGTCATTGCATAGATGATCTTTCTCACCTGTTCCCTGACTTTAAATACTTGTATAATACCAATACCGATCATCGGGAGGATCATGCCCAAAATGATCTGAAAACCAAAAAGCGTGTAATTCAGTCTGCCGTTCACAAGAATGTCCAGAATATCAAATGATTCCTCGGCTTCATAGATCCTGTGCACCTGGTCGAGCGACTCCAGTGTAAAATCCAGGACAAGCATATAGAACAGGTATTTTGCGATCATATCCAGGCATGCCATATCAATCTTCACCTTCCGCAGGTAGGAGACGGCCATATAAAGTATCATGATTAGCGCTATTCCGGATACCATCGCGGAGAAGATGAAGATCACAGGCATCAACACTGTAGACCACCATGGATTCGCTTTTATTGACCCGAAGATAAAACCTACGTAACCATGAAGAAGGAAGGCTGAAGGGATGCCAATCACTGTAATAATATAGCCCAGACGATCGTCCCATTTTATGGCTTTTGGCGAAATATCACTGATTCCCAGGCTTAATACTTTGTATACTACCCGCATCACCCCCTTTTTTTCCTGGGACCATACGACAAAATCACGGCGGTAGTCAAGCCAGATCTCCAGGTTCAATACAGCCAGAAGGTACCAGAGGTAGATGAAGCCAAAGATGGCCATGGCCGAGTTCCCGTTCGGGGTAATCATGATCTCATAGGCCCTTAGTGGCTGACCCAAATGGGATATCAGCGTAAACGGGGCTACAATCAGGAAGGACAAAGCCGTTAATAAAGCGAGCTGATAGGTTGGACCCAGCACCTTGATCTTGAATACCCGCTCAAGGGATGCCAGTATAAATGCCCCTGCCACCAGTCCGGTAAGGTAAGGATAAAGGACAATAAGGATCCCCCACTGAAGTTCAATTTCATTGGGATAAATGTAGCCATCCACTTTGGATAGCATCTCGTATAAATGCTGAATGTGATCTTCCATATTAGCTTATCTCTGCTGTGAGACCGTTATAGAATAATTTAGAGCCGGTATTAAGATGCGGTTTCAAAACCTGGTAATCATTCTCGCGCAGGAAATTCACAATCTCACTGTCCCTGTCTCTTAAATTCCCGTATATTCTTGCCTTGGTCGGGCATACTTCCATGCATGCCGGTGCCAATCCGTTTTTCAGCCGGTGGTAACAAAGTGTGCATTTGTCTGCCACTTTCTTTTCCGGATGTAAGTACCTGCAACCGTATGGACATGCCTGCACGCAATAGGCGCATCCGATGCAGTATTTTTCGTCCACCAGTGCCACGCCATCGGGACTCTCAAAAGTGGCCCCAACCGGGCAGACCTGTGTGCAAGGTGATTTTGAACAATGGTTGCACATTTTAGGAACGAAAAAAGTTTTGAAAATTTCTTCCTCAGGTACAGAGGGTTTGAAACCATCTATTCCCCCGTTGGGGGATTCTATTTTTATCTCACCATT
>CBDTYO010000307.1:0-5050 GCA_965364615.1 uncultured Bacteroidia bacterium | reverse complement strand
CGAATATAATCAGGAACCTTATGGATCAGAAAAGTGGAGTAATGAACAATGAAAGAATCGGTGATCCAGAGTCCCAGAAATAGAAGAAACAGGATCAATTGTCCGGCATCACCATACCTGTGTTCCCCTGTCAGGTGGGGATGATTTTCATGTTTCCTGGTGCTCATGGTTGTTCTGTTAATGCGCTAGTTTAATATCAATCAGGGTAAAGATGTCTCTGAGAGCAGACCTGTCGGGAACGGGAATCCGAATCCCCCGTCCTTCAGCATACACCCTGGCGGACTCCAGGTCTGCGATGATCCCGGACGAGACTCCGCTTTCCTTGATGGCGGCAAAGGCCTTCCCCCCGAAAACAAAAGCAGCCATAAAAGCTTCTTTTCTGGGCAGCAGGTATACAATGGCTCTTTTCTTGTCCTTGATCCGGAAGCTCCAACCATATTTCCTGCCCGGAAAGTTCCATTCTTCTTTCCCTTCCGGGTATCTCTGTAACACCTGGTGACGAATCTCTGACCAGAGTTCATATTTACTCCCCAGTTCCCGCTTCAAGTCTTCGGTCGTTGGAGTCCTGGCCTTGTCCATGAAAATGCTGTGGTCCATGCAATAAATATAATTCTTAAATTGCGTTTTACCTGAGAAAATCCCCTATGTATGTCCTGTATCAAATCTATGTATGTCCTGCTTATTGCGTCGCTTCTCTGCACTTTTTCAGCTCCCGCGCAGGATCACCATGCAAGGCATGAATCCATCAATGTATTAAGTTATCATTTTGAGATCGACCTGAATGACACCACCAACCAGGTGCGAGGGGTGGCAGACATTGAAATTGCATTTTTACAGGATGTGGATGATTTTGCCCTGGACCTGAGCTACAACCGGGACGACAGCACCGGTATGCGGGTACAGGAAATCTCTGTGGATGGGGGAAAAGCCAGCTATCGGCAGGATTCAGACCAGATCATCCTGACCGGAGTCCATGCCCGCCAGGGAGAAAAAAGAACCTTCCGGATCAAATACAGCGGGATTCCTGCCGACGGGCTGATTATATCCAAAAATAAGTTTGGCGACCGGACCTTTTTCGGGGACAACTGGCCCAACCGGGCACATCACTGGCTGCCTCTTATAGACCATCCCTCAGACAAGGCAGTGGTGGAGTTTCTGGTGCAGGCCCCGGAACACTACCAGGTGGTATCCGTAGGCACCCGACTGGAAGAATTCAGGGCCGGGGGGCGGGTATTTTCCCATTGGAAAACAGCCTATCCCCTTTCCACAAAAATGATGGTCATCGGGCTTAGCCCTTTTGCAGTGCAGCATTTGACAAGTGCCTCAGGCATCCCGGTATCCTCCTGGGTATACCCCCAGAACAAGGAGGAAGGCTTTTTGGACTATGCCACGGCCATTCAGCCTTTGGACTATTTTGAATCCTATGTGGCCCCTTATCCTTTCCGGAAGTTGGCCAATGTGCAGTCCAAAACCGTATATGGAGGAATGGAAAATGCCAGCTGCATATTCTACCACGAGCGATCTGTTTCCGGGGAACAACGAATCGAGAATCTCCTGGCCCACGAAATCGCTCACCAGTGGTTCGGCGATGCCGTGTCAGAAATGGACTGGCATCATATCTGGCTCAGTGAGGGCTTTGCCACCTACCTTACCGACCTCTACATCGAGCACATGCATGGCAGGAAGGCATTTGTAGCCTCCATGCTAGACGAGAAAGGCCAGGTATTGCGTTTTGCCCGCCACAGGCTGGCCCCCATCGTGGACACCACCCTGCCTGTCTCTGCCCGGCTGCTGAATAAGAACTCTTATGAAAAAGCGGGCTGGGTGTTGCATATGCTAAGGCGCGAACTGGGGGAGGAAACATTCAGGGAATGCATACAGGTTTTCTATGAAAGGTTCAAATACGGCAATGCCCTCACCGAAGACTTCCTGGAGGTGGTGGAAGAAGTGTCGGGCAAGGAATATGCCGGGTTCTTTCAGCAATGGTTCTATGTGGCAGGGCACCCTGTCCTTTCCTATACCTGGAAAAACAAGGGAAAGGGCCTGGAATTTCACGTCAAACAACACCAGGAGCAACATGTATTCCAATTTCCCCTGGAAATGGAGATCTCAGGAAATGCAGGACAAAGCGTTCGTAAAACTGTAGAAGTCAAAGCCAGGGAAGAGTCCGTGAGTTTTACCCTTCCCTTCAAAGCAAAACAGTTGATCCTCGATCCCGATACCTGGCTGCTCTATGAGCTCCGGAAATTCTGAGGCCGATGCCCCATGGGGAAGGGGAATTAAGAGGCCGGGGGTCTTTCCTCCCTGCCATCTGTGTATAGTGCGAACCTTCCCTTTTGCTCAGGATGAACGTTATCGGGATCTGGCCAGGGCCATCCGCCGAACTGGGTCCTCCGGTAATCCGCAAAAGTCTGCTGGATTTCTTCCTGGGTATTCATGACAAAGGGACCATAGTTCACCACTGGTTCGAGGATGGGTTTCGCCTGGAGCAGGAGGAACCTGCCCTGCTTTGCTCCATTGAGTATTTCAAGGCCGTGGTCGGCCCTGAGGTCTATGCCAGAGCCCGAGCTTATCTCCCTGCCTGCCAATTCTACCTTATCTCCCGAAAAAAAATAGAGGGAACGGTTGACATCACGGGAAGCTGCAGGCAAGGTCCAGCGGGCCCCCGGATCCATCTGAATGTGCCAGATGGCAAGTTCATTTGCAGGATCGGCCGCCCAGGAGTCCGGGGCCGGGTCCGGGGCCTTTATTCCATCAATGGTTCCGGCCATGACTTCAATCTCGATGGATTTATCTTTGCTGTCCCTGATGCGGTGCACAGGGATGCTTTCCTTCCACAACATGGCATAATGGGGTTCCACAAACTTCTTTGCCCTGGGCAGGTTCAACCAGATTTGGAAAAGTTCCAGCGGATTGGCCTGATCACGGTGCAGCAAGGGGAACATCTCAGCATGCTGAATGCCCTTGCCCGCCGTCATCCATTGCAGATCGCCATGTCCGTACCTGCCGGCGCCTCCCAGGGAATCGGAGTGATCGACCACTCCTTTCCGGACCACGGTCACTGTTTCAAATCCACGGTGGGGATGTACCGGAAAACCAGGGATCCGTTTACCATGATACATTCTCCAACCATCCTTCGGGGTGAAATCATTGCCCAGGTTCCTTCCATCAAGTGATACAGCCGGACCAAATTCCCCGTTGCTTTCGGGATAGTTGTCGGCATGATATACGCAAAAAAGAAAAGGATCACGGGTGGCCCAGGTAAATCCCAGTGTCTCGATATTCAAAATGGACTGGCTGCTTTCTGTCATGATTTTCTGTTGCTTGATAAAAATAACAATGTCGCGGCCGTTTTGTTGGAGTAAAACAGCCCGGGCATTCCATGGGGCGGGATCCCATTATTCGTACTGGATCAAATCAATCATCTGGAAGTGGTTCTGTTCTCCCGGGATCCGGGATAAACAGATCTCATGTTCATATCCATCAGATCCGATCATTAACACCTTAACCAGGTTTTCATCCTCCGGTGCATCCAGACTCTGCATGCAAAGCGGACAATAGAAATCGATCCTTTCTCCTTCTTCAGAATAGAACATTGGATGCTTGACGCTGGAATAGATCTCCCCTTCCCGGTGCATGATCAGCAAGCCCTTCTCTCTTCGGGTATTGCGGATTTTGAATACAATGCATTCTCCCACCTTTAGATAACCTCTGCAATGCGGACACATGTAATGATTTTCCATGATTGCAAAATCTAGCTTTCTCTTCACTGGCAAGTTACGAAACCAAGGATAGTGAAGTCAATAAAAAACCTATATTTATATACACAGAACCTAAAAAGTAAGTCATGAAAAACATCCATGACAGCATCCTTGCGCAAATCCGTTCTGGATTGGACGTGGTCCTCGCGACAGTGGTGAGATCTTCCGGATCCACTCCCCAGAAACCAGGGAGTTCCGCCTTGTTCGGAGAAGAGGGGCTCCTGGCAGGTACCGTGGGAGGCGGTCCGGTGGAAGGAGAGGTGGAACACATTGCAGAAAGTGTAATGATCTCAGGATCCTCCGACCAGTTCTACTTCAACCTGGATGCGGAAAAGGGAGCAGACGGGGCCATCTGCGGAGGGGAGGCAGAAGTGCTGGTTGATGCCAATCCCACAGCCCACCTGGCAGTATTTGAAAAGTTAGAAGAGTCCATGGCCCAGCGTAAAGCCGGATATCTGCTCACAGCGGTAGGCCCGAAGCAGGAAAGTGGAAGAACCCTCAGGCGATACTGGATCAGGGAAAGCAGTCCGGAGGAAATTTCACATGATTTAAACATTGATTTTAAAAAACTTATAAAAAGTCACCTAAAGTATGCTGAGAGGTATGGATTTGTGGAAATCGACCAGGGCAAGATTCCTCAGGAGTGGGACATGGCCTACCTGGAATACATCAAACCCAAGCCCCACCTGGTCATTGCCGGCGGGGGGCACATAGGCAAAGCTTTGGCTCACCTCGGATCACTTCTTGCGTTTGAGGTAAGCGTTGTAGACGACCGGCCGGAATTTGCCAGCATCGGCCACATTCCTGATGCCGATCACCTTTTGGTGAAGGATTTTGCATCGGCCATGGGGGAGATAAAAGCCGGTCCGGATACCTATATCGTGATAGTCACCAGGGGTCATACCCATGATGGTGAAGCTTTGAAAGCCTGCATTGGATCCGAAGCGGCCTACATAGGTATGATTGGCAGTACGCATAAGATCGGCATCATGAAAAAGCAATTTATTGAGGAAAAATGGGCCACTCCGGAACAATGGGCTTCCATTTACGCTCCCATTGGTCTGGATATAGGTTCCAAAACTGTGGAGGAAATTGCCATCAGCATCGCAGCCCAGCTGGTGGAAGTCCGAAACAAGAAAATCCTGGCAAATGCATAGCAATTGCGCCATTATACTGGCAGCAGGATCATCCAGGCGAATGGGTTCCCAAAAACTCTTGCTGCCCCTGGGCAAGGGAACCATGATCGAACAGGTGGTGGATCAGGTGCTTAACTCAAAGGTGGATCAGGT
>CBDTYO010000306.1:0-5053 GCA_965364615.1 uncultured Bacteroidia bacterium | reverse complement strand
AACCCCTGTTTCAATGGCTTCTAACACTTGCGGTGAAAATTGAACCGCAGCGGATTTCAGGGCAGAGGGTTCCCCTTCGGGAGTCAGGAAGTCTTCGTCCTTTGTGCAGGTAGTGCATACCAGCATCGAAAGGAAGATAATTCCGATACTTAATCCTTTAAATTTCATTTAGTTGGTATGATAAATTGATTACAAAATGAAGACGGAAAAGTCCTGCATCTTGTTTACTGTGATCGCCTTAAAAAAGATGTTATACAATAGGTGAAAAAGTGCCTGTAATTCTAAACAAGCTCCACCCCTTCAACTCCGGACGATGGGACGTCAGGTTCATAAAAGAGAAGCATTAATCCGGCAGTGGATGATTGGCGGATTCCGGGTCCTTTGTCATTGCTTAACCCTGTATCCTAAACGGTGAAAATGCATGCATTTGACTTCCATGGGATTTCGCTGTAATTTGTAATTCCTTTATGCAGAATCGCTTTTTCATATGGCTCTTTTTGGCTGTCTTTCCCGGATCATGCCATCCTTCCGGTTCCCCTGCGAAGGAATCCGGGTCCGGAGTGAACTTCCCGGAAACCCGTTTGCTGGACGAATGGCCCCGGGAAGGTCCTGAGCTTTTGTGGAAATATGAAGGACTGGGCAAGGGGTACGGCAGTCCGGCCATTTCCCAGGAAGGCATCTTTATCAATGGGGAAGAACAAGGCAACAGTTATCTGGTATGCCTCGATCACCACGGGACCTTACGCTGGAGATGTCCCAATGGGACCGAGTTTGTGGGAACGGATTTCGCGGCAAGCTATCCCGGGACACGCAGCGCACCCACGGTGAAAGGCCAGCTGGTCTATGCCATCTCCGGCACCGGTCATGTGTCCTGCGTGGACGCCCGCCAGGGAGACGTAATCTGGACAGTGGACCTGGTAAAGGACTATCAGGGCATCCCGGGCGATTTTGGTTATTCGGAATCCCCCGCGGTGGATGAACAGAAGGTGTATTGCATGGCTGCCGGTAAGGCCCACAACCTGGTGGCCCTGGATCGCCTTACCGGGGAACTGGTCTGGTCGTCTTCGCTGAACCGGGATTATTTTGCATACAGCACGCCCATTTTATTAAGCCTGCCGGAGAGGGACATCCTGGTGGGCACTTCCAGGAATTACATTCATGTGGTGGACCGGAAGGACGGAGCCCTGCTTTCCGATTACCGGATGGAAGACATCAGACGGGGTTATGAGCACTGCAATTCTGTGGTGTACAAAGACGGATATGTCTATTTTGTAGCCAGCGAGGAGGGCGGTCAGGGCAGCCTGAAACTCCGCCTGTCCGAAAACGGGGAATCCCTGACCGAGATCTGGAGAAATCCGGAAGTGTTAAATATTTTCGGGGGATTCGTTGTGGTGGGTGACCACCTCTACACCACCCTGGAAAACAAAAAACTGGTGGGCCTGGATACAGGAACCGGCAGGATCAGTCAATCGGTCAGGTCCGCTTCAGGTAGCATTGTAACCGCCGACCAGAAATTATTTGTCTATGGCCACAACGGAGTCCTGCAGCTATTCATCCTGGAAGGGGGACCTCCCGAGCTGCAATCTGAAATGCGCATCCGTGAGGGCAGCGGCCACCATTTTTCCTTCCCCGTCATCGAAGACGGAGTGATGTATATCCGTCGTGGGGACGCCCTCATGGCCTACGCGGTCAAATGAAATTTCCCGATCAAGCAAAGTAAGTATCTTCATTCGGCATGTATGTTCCGGGTAAGTTGTAATTTTAGGGCCGATGAGGGATCCAGCTGCAGCAAAGCGGATAGATATTCAAAGGCCATTGAGAAATCTGTACCTGGTCTTCCTGGTGGGCATCGTGCTTGCCCTCGGCCATTATTTTTTTCAGGCGAAGGAATCCTTTCTGCAGGTACTGCTGATACAGGTATTCACCGCATTTAATATCGGATTCCCCTTAATGATCATCATTTTCAACAAGCACATCTTCTTTGGTAAACGGTCCAGAATTGCAGAGGTATTCATGCTTTTGCTCACTTTCATTGTGCTGGCTGCACTGGCTTCCGAACTGGAAAATATTTTCCGTTATGTCATCCGCAACCGCAGCTCCTATTCTCCTTTAGGCGACCTGGAATTACACCTGGCTAATTCCCTGATCACCTCGGTGCTGGGATTTGCGTTTTATTACATACCACAGGGGGATATGAAGCCCGGAAAAAGTAATGCTGCAAGTATTTCATCCCCGGGTCAACTTCAGCGTCTTGACAGAATCCCTGTCAGGCAAAACCGCGAAACCCTGCTGGTAGAGCTTGACAGCGTGCTATACATCGAAGCGTATGACAACTATGCCTTTGTATTCCGCACCGATGGGCAGAAATTGTTGTGCAATTATTCGCTGGGTTACCTGGAAACCGTGCTGGACCATGCCTTTATTCGCATCCACAGAAGACACATGGTGAACAGGCAAAAAATCCGTTCCCTGGCCAAACACACCCACAACCGGTATAAAGTCAGACTGAATGATGACCGAACGGAACTGGTAAGCAGCGCCACCTACTCAGATAGGGTCAGGGAGCTGCTGGAACTCTGACCCATCCACCGGTCCCATCGACAGGTTCACCCACTCCACCATCCAGGTCACGGGCTTTCTCACCATTCGTTTCCCTTACTGAATTCCCGTGCTTACCTTCCATCTGTCTATTGATCAATAAATTCCATGAGATGCTGAAAAGAATGTCCTTCTGGAACACGGTCAGCCGGATCCTGTTCCTGCTCTTAACTCCCGCCTTCTTCCGCTGGTTTAACTTTGGATTCATCTGGCACTCCATCTATTGGGGCGTGGTGAGCATCGTAGCCATGATCTGGTTCGGATTCATCCTGATCTCCCCCCTGTTCGGGCGCATCGGATGCGGATGGTTTTGTTTTGTGGGAACCACCCAGGATCTGCCCTTCGGATACGGTATTTTCAAGCTGAAAAAACGAAAGCCCATGATCTGGCTCAGACTGCTGGCTCCGGTGGCCTTCCTGGCGACTTCCATCACTTTTTTCATCATCCGGAAAAATGGGGGCGAGATCAACGGATTCCGCTTTGCCCCGGGCTTCTTTTCCACAGAGCTGAATTCGCACTACCAGCACATCTGGATATATGATACCCTGGGAGCACTGATCCTGGGTCTGCTGCTCGAGAAGCGATGGGCCTGCAAAAATCTGTGTGCGATGGGATCCTTCACAGCCATCGGATCCACATGGTCCAGGTTGATCCCGGTGATCGATACCGAGCTTTGCAAGTCCTGCAGCAGGTGTGAATCCGTGTGCCTGGTCAATCTCCCCCTTAGGGAATATGCACAGGGCAGGAACGGACTGGTTACCAGTTCTGAATGTATCCTCTGCGGAAAGTGTGTGGATGCCTGCCACAGGAAGGCCATTAAAATCAGCTTTGTCTGGAACCGTAAAAAGTACCGGCTGAAGCATCCTCAGCCAACCGTGGGCTCCTGATGTCATTCGGGGGAAGGTCCTATTCAGCGGAAAGATCACCGCAAACCAGGCGCTCGTCATTCCGGATGAACACGTGCTTGTTGGCAAAGGCAGGATGGGACCAGGTGACACCCCTGGGCAGCTGTTTGCGGGTGGGCTCGATCAGTTTGGCCCGGCTGATCTCCTCCATTC
This sequence comes from uncultured Bacteroidia bacterium, assembly GCA_965364615.1. Classification (GTDB taxonomy): domain Bacteria; phylum Bacteroidota; class Bacteroidia; order Bacteroidales. Next base: position 1,397 of record CBDTYO010000306.1, on the reverse strand, counting down.
CCGTGGGGGATAACCGGGTAATAAGCAGTTCGCCGTGCTCGTTGAACATCCAGGTATGTTCGCCCTGCTGAATGAAATGGATGTTGGCCCAGCGGTCCTTGTTCACGGCTGTAAGGTCCTCCCACACGCGATCCCCGGTGGAGAATTCCAGGCACCTCAATTCACCGTAGCTGTCCACCCCGTAGATAAAATCATCCTGAATGACAGGGGTATTCATCACGCAATGCAGAGCGTCGGTTTTGCGCTCACTTTCGCCTTCGCGTTGCCAGACTATTTCAGCGGTGGTGTAATCCTCTCCCAGATTCACCAGCAGAGAGCCACTGTAGAACGCACTCACAAATATGTGATCCTTATACAGCACGGGGGTCGAGATGCTCATGCCCGAACCGGTCCTCCACGGGAAGCGCCAGTAGACCTCCCCTGTTTCCGGATCCAGGCCCGACAGGCTGTGCTCGGTCCAGTTGACCACCACCCTGGCCCCACCCTTTTCGATAAGGATGGGTGCGGAATAGCCCGCCCGATCGTCCAGGTTTCGCCAGATCTCTTTGCCCGTATCCTTGTGAAATGCCACCACGCAGGCGTTCTGGCTGCCGCTCACATGGACAATGATCTTCTCATCCACCACCAGGGGGGTGGCGGCAATGCCCCAGATGGGGATGTTCATTTCATACTCGGTGTACAGGTCTTTCTGCCAGAGCAACCTGCCTGTTCCGGCATCGAAGCAGAACAGGTGCCCCATGGTGCCCAGAGAATAGGCCTTCCCGGCATTCACCACCACCGACGCCCTGGGTCCGGCCGGATAACCCACGTTTTCATATACGCAATTGTATTGAAAGGTCCAGATCTCCTCCCCGGTCTCTTCATCAAAGCAAAGCACCCGCTCGGCCTGTGCAGGCCGTTCCAGACGGTCTGTCACGTAGACCCTGCCGTGCGACACCGTAGGCCCCGAATACCCGGGTCCGATGGGAACCGACCACTTCAGGTCAATGACCTCCGAATCGAATTGCTCCACAATTCCGGATGTCTCCCAAACACCATCCCTGTCAGGGCCCCGCCAATCGGGCCAGTCCTGTGAATGACCCATTACATGCAATATCCCAAATGCCAGCAGCAACAAAATTCGACTCATATCCGGATTTTTGCGCAAGATAGTTCCTCTGTTTGAATAAGGCAATGGGTGTTCATGCCTGATTCTCGACTGTAAAGCGCAATACGGTTTTTAATCTGGCAGGTTCCACCTTCCTGGCATCGTTCAGGTATATCTCGCGATGCACCTTGGAGGTCCGGACCAGTTTTAACTGCCTGGCAAAATCTTCCATCCGCTCAAAACTCTCCGGTTCCTCATCGTAACTCCCCAGGTGCAGCATCTGGACACAGGTTCCGTCGTTGATGCGCTC
>CBDTYO010000305.1:0-5069 GCA_965364615.1 uncultured Bacteroidia bacterium | reverse complement strand
CCCTTTTTAGCCCTTTATTCAGCCTTTCTTGCTATTATCGGCCGCCACTGCAGCCAGGAGGATAGAATCAAATTTTGCCTGCTCAGAATCTGATCTGGAGGTCAGCACAATGGGGGCCGAAGCACCCACAATCATGGAGGCCACCTTGGCCTTGGCAAAGAAAACCAGTGTTTTGTACAGCACATTTCCCACTTCGATGTCCGGCATAAGGAGCAGGTCCGTATCTCCTGCCACATCGCTTTTAATTTCCTTGTGCTTGGCACTTTCCAGGGAAACAGCATTGTCGAAGGCAAGCGGACCATCCACAATGCAGTTGAGGATCTGGTCGCGCTGGTTCATTTTAGAGAGCAGGGCTGCATCCAGGGTGGCATCCATGCCTATATTCACTTTTTCGACGGCCCCCAGCACGGCCACTTTGGGTTTTTCAATGCCCAGGTTATTCAGGACCCTGACAGCATTGTTCAGGATCTGGATTTTTTCTTCCAGGGTGGGAGCTATGTTCATGGCCACATCGGTCACAGCGATCAATTTGTGATAGGTTTCCACTTCAAAATAGGCGAAATGGGAAAGGAGTCGGCCGGTTCTCAGTCCGTAATCCTTGTCCAGCACGGCACGCAGCATGTCGGAGGTTCCCACCTTTCCCTTCATCAGCACATCGACAACCCCATCGTGGACCATCTTAACGGAGGTCACAATGGATTCCATGGGATCAGGAGAATCTATAAACTCATATTTTCCCATATCCAGATTCAGGATCTCAGCCATTCCATAGGTCTTCTCTTTATCACCTACGAAAACCGGGCGAATGATCTTCTCTTTGGCCGCGTTGATCACGGCATTCAGGGAATGGGCGTCTTCTGAGGCAGCCAGCACCAGTTTCCTGGGCTTGTGGCTTTTGTCGAGCAGCTCCCGCAACTGAGATAGTTTTGTCAACATGTCGCTATGATTTATCCATTGCAAAGAAAAAGAAATACCCGGTGCCAACCGGGTATTCCATTATGATGTTCAACACATTTGCCGATCTAGAAACACTTTTCGAGGATCTTGAAGGTATCTGTAGCTATGACCAGTTCTTCATTGGTTCTTACCACCAGGGCAGTGACACGCGAATCGGGCTTCGTGATGATCTTATCTTCGCGTTTCACCCCGTGGTTTCCCGGCTCATCAAAATCTAGACCCAGGTAGTCCATGTTCTGAAGGATCATGCGGCGAATATTGAAATCGTTTTCACCGATTCCTCCGGTAAAGATCACACAATCCAGTCCGTTCATGATGGCCGCATAGGCCCCAATGAATTTCTTCACCCGGTAGGCATACATGGTCAGTGCCAGATTGGCACGTTCATTTCCCTCATAATAAGCCAGTTCCAGATCCCGCATATCTGAGGAGATCTCGGAGATGCCGACCATTCCACTGCGCTTGTTGATCATGTTGCTGATCCCTTTCAGGCTCAGGTGCTCCTTGTCAGCCAGGAAAAGCAAGACACCGGGATCGATATCCCCTGTGCGGGTGCCCATGATCAATCCGTCCACCGGGGTAAAGCCCATGGAAGTATCCATGGATCTTCCGTGTTCAATGGCAGTGACAGAGGCGCCGTTGCCCAGGTGGCAGGATACCACTTTCATATCCCGGGTATCCTTTCCAAGGATCTGGCTGGTCCGCTTATACACATATTTGTGACTGGTCCCGTGGTACCCGTATTTCCGCACGCCGTATTTCTCATAATACTCACGCGGTATGGCATACATAAAAGCATGGGGCGGCATGCTCTGGTGGAATGAGGTGTCAAATACGGCGATCTGGGGGATCCCCGGAAGGAGCTGGTCCACGGAAATGATCCCCTTCAAATTGGCCGGGTTGTGTAAGGGAGCCAGATCGATACATGCTTCAATGTCCTGAATAACCTCCTTGGTAATCAGTACGCTTTCTTTGTATTTCTCTCCTCCCTGCACCACCCGATGGCCCACTGCTGTGATCTCCTCTACGCTTTTGATCACCCCATGGCTCGCATCCACCAGGGCTGCCATGACCAGGTTGATTCCTGAAGTATGGTCCATGATGGGCTTGACCTCCTTGTACTTATCCTTTCCCGTGGGTTTGTGGGAGATCACAGCATCGGTAAACCCAATGCGTTCCACAATTCCCTTTGCCATCACCGTTTCTTCATTTTCGCCCATGTTGAACAACTGGTACTTGATGGAGGAACTGCCGCAGTTTAATACTAAGATAACCATGAATGATAGTCCGTTTATATCCAAAAAATATTCTTGCCTCTGATCAATATCTTACTTCTGTTTTTTCAGTCCGGCCGCCTGGTTGGAGGTAATGGCCACCAGGTTGACGATATCGCTCACCGAACACCCCCGCGAAAGATCATTGATGGGGGCTGCCATTCCCTGCAGGACCGGGCCGACGGCTTCGGCCTTGGCCAGCCTTTGCACCAGTTTGTAAGCAGTATTGCCAACATTCAGGTCGGGAAAGATCAATACATTGGCATTTCCCTGGATGACGCTGTCCGGGGCCTTGCTTTGGGCGATGGCCTCAATCACGGCGGCATCGGCCTGCAATTCGCCATCGATCACCAAACTTGGGTCCATTTCTTTGGCCAGGCGGGTGGCATTCACCACCTTGTCCACCATGGGGTGGGCAGCACTTCCCTTGGTGGAAAAGCTGATCATGGCTATCCTGGGTTCGAATCCCAGGATGGATCGGGTAGTACCTGCCGTTGCCACCGCAATCTCAGCCAGTTGTTTCTCATCCGGATCGGGATGGACAGCGCCATCGGCAAATACGATCACCCCTTCCTCACCGAAAGATTTGTCTTTCAGGATCATGATAAATGCTCCGGAAACAATGCTGATACCGGGCATGGTCTTCACAATCTGGAACGCAGGTCTCAACACGTCTCCCGTGGCATTGGCTGCGCCCGCCACCTCTCCATCCGCATCCCCGGCTTTGATCATCAGGGTGCCCAGGTACAGGGGATCCTCCACCAATCTGGCCGCTTCTTCCATGGTCATGCCCTTGGATTTCCGGATTTCATAAAGCAGCTCGGTATATTCCTGCTTCTTGGGGTGATCCTTGGGGTTGATGATGGTGGCTTTTGCGATGTTCGTCAGGCCGAATTTATGCACCTTTTTCTCCAGCTCTGCGGGATCGGCGATCAGGTAGATGTAACACAGTTTTTCCCTGATGATGGCATCGGCTGCCATGATGGTTCGATCCTCAAAGCCTTCGGGAAGCACAATACGCTGACAGTCCATGCGGGCCTTCTGCCTTATTTTTTCAATTAAATTCATTGATTATCAATAGTTTGGGTTTTGTTATTTGCAGTGTTTAAAGGTAGTCAAAAAAAATAATCTCTTCTGCTTCCCCAACATCTTTTTCAACACTTTTCAGGCTCGGTGGTTATAAGATTGGACAAACTTATATACCATGAAAGAAATGCAGATTTTTGACAAACTATGGGAGCAGTATTCCAGGGAAAATCCCAGTGCAGAAAAAATTTCCACACTGTTTCAAAATTTGGGGGAACGGGTGGTGAACGACCATGTGGCCTTCCGGACCACCGATGATTCCCGGGTAAACATCGATGTGCTTTCCCGTCCTTTTCTTGAACTGGGCTATGTTCCTGCGGGAGCATATTATTTCGAAGAGAAAAAGCTGAGGGCCAGGCACTTTGAACTGCCTGGAGAGGCTGAGGCACCCAGGGTATTTATCAGTGAACTGATCCTGAAGGAGTTCTCAGATGATCTTCAGACAAACCTCCGGAATCAGCTGGACGCTGTGCCGGAAGAGCTGCTCAGCTCCCCCGCACTGCTCACCCATGGAACCCTGGGCCCATCCCTGTCTTACGAAGTCTATGAGCGGCTCCGAAAAGAATCTGAATATGCCGCCTGGCTCTATGCCTTTGGCTACCGGGCCAACCATTTCACAGTCAGCATCAACCACCTGAAGCGATTTGAGCGCATTGAAGCCGTCAATGAATTTTTGAAGGAGCACGGATATGCACTGAATGGTTCGGGGGGTGAGATCAAAGGGAGTCCCGAGCAGCTGCTGGAACAATCCAGTACCCTGGCCGACAGGGTGGATGTCAGATTCACGGAAGGATTGCATACCATTCCCGCTTGCTACTATGAATTTGCCCTCCGGCATCCCGACAAACAGGGCCGCATTTTCAGTGGCTTTATTGCCGGTTCGGCCGATAAGATATTTGAGAGCACCGATTTCAGATAAAGTCCCGGCGGGTGACTTTTTGGCTTTGCAGATTCTGCTATATTTGTGGATCTGAAAAGTTCCCCACAAATAGAAGATCCAGCCTTTGATGGGCTGCGGGCCCGCCTGGATGGCGAGCTGTTTACCGATCGGCTGAGGCTGATCATGTATTCCACCGATGCTTCTGATTATAAGGAGTATCCACAGGCGGTGGTATATCCTTCCCATGAAAATGACATCCGTGAACTGGTGCGTTTTGCCAGGGAAAACCAGGTATCTCTGATCCCAAGAACAGCCGGAACCTCCCTGGCCGGACAGGTGGTGGGCAGCGGGGTGGTGGTGGATGTTTCGCGGCACATGACCCGGATATTGGAGATCAATGAACAGGAACGGTGGGTGCGGGTGGAACCCGGAGTGGTGCTTGATGAGCTGAATTTGGCTTTGAAGTCCACAGGCTTGTTCTTCAGTCCCGAAACCTCGACCTCCAACCGCAGCATGATCGGAGGGATGATCGGCAATAACAGTTGCGGTTTGCATTCCCTGGTGCACGGAGCCACCCGTGACCATGTCCTTTCGCTCAGGGCTGTCCTGGGGGATGCCTCGGTGTGTGAATTTGGCCCCCTGGACCCACAGGGATTCTCAGAAAAGATTCAAAAAGAGGGACTTGAAGGGGATATTTACCGGGAAATCGACCACATGCTGGGTGATCAAAAGAACCAGGCGGAGATCCTCCGTGAATTTCCCGATCCGGATGTGGTAAGAAGGAACACCGGCTATGCCCTGGATGAACTTGTAAACTCGCCCCAGTTTCTGGGCAAGGAAGCCAAACATAGGGATTTCAATCTGTGCCGCCT
>CBDTYO010000304.1:0-5096 GCA_965364615.1 uncultured Bacteroidia bacterium | reverse complement strand
TTAACCAAATGAAAATGAGAAAATTAGCCAAATGGAAATTCTGGAGTTTGCTCGGTTTCGGCCTTGCTTTTATCTTTTTTGGGGCCTACCTGCTTGTCACCGGAAGGGGATCGAGCAGCCTTGCTGAACTCTCTTTGCTCGCGGGCACGGGGCAACTGGTCATTTTCACCATCCTCTTGTTTTATCTCTACAAGGGAAAGCTCAGAGAGGCCCGGAAGGATTAGGAAGCAAAACCGGCAGCAGCACGGAGCATGGCCAGGTAATTTTCCCTGGGTATATATTCCGGGATGCTGTTCCCCGAACCCAGGGCATACCCGCCACTGGCGGAAGTCTTTTCCAGAAGCCGGAGGGATCTGTCATAGATCTCTTCCGGTGTTTTGCGTACCAAATAATCCATGTCGATGCCTCCCAGGATGGCTATGCGGTCCGACCACCACTCCCAGGCATCCTCCACCGGGTAGATGCCATCTTCAAACGAGTGTTTCCCATCCAGTTTCAGGTCATCGATAACCACCTCCATGATGTCCTTGAGATTGCCGCAGCTATGCAGGATGGCCGGTTTTCCCTGGCCATGGATGGCCTCCACAATTTTCCGGGTGTAGGGAAACACATACTCTTCCATCATCTCCGGGGGAAACATGGTCTGGGTCTTAAAGCCCCAGTCATCGGTGACCACGCAGGCACCCACACCCTCCATGGAGGCCACCGTGGAGTAGAACCTGATCAGGCGTTCTCCAATGTTCCGGAAGATCTCGGCGGTCAGCTCGGGATCCGTCATGTACATCATGCAAAGGGTCTCAAAACCCACCAGGTCGGTGGCATTTTCCAATATGCCCCCGTTACTGAAGCCCAGCAGTTTCATTCCCTCGGGCAGGAAGTTTTTCAGCTGGGCATACAACTCATAATTGCCGGATCCGGCATCTGGCCAGGGATATCTGTCGAAAGATTCCCGGTCAGTGATCAGGGCACCCTGGTTCTGGGACCGGCTGGCCAACGAAACCTGCTCTCCCTTGGGAAAGGAAAACAGATCCGATTTCCAGGTATAGACCGGGGCATAGTCATATCCCAGGGTCCGGAAAGCCTCGATGACCATCCTGAAGTGGGCCAAGGAGCCAGGCTCAGGAAGCTTTGCCAATCCGGCAGCCTCCCGGCAGAGCTCCAGGTGGATGATGAACTCGAAAAGCACCGGGCGGTCAGTACGCTCTCTTCGCAGTACCTTCAGGAGCAGGTCGAAGTCCGGGCTAAAGGCTTTGAATGGCAGATCCATGGTTGAGAATGAACTTTTGAACTTTTAGCGCATGGTTGGTTCCGGGAAGGGATTCTTCACGGCCAGCACGTTGGAAGCCTTGCCCAGCGATTCCGGATCAAAAACATAGAGATGCTGTCCCGAAGCCTCAGGATAGACGCAAATATAGATGCTGTCAGTGCCGATGTCCTGCAATGCATAATTCTCAATAAAGGTCAGGAACTTGTCATTTTCGATCCAAAAACCCAGGGTCCATCCCTGGGATTGGGTAAAATAGGCCTCCTTGGATACTTCGGGCGATCCGTTGAAGAAACACCTGAAAAAGTACCAGGAATCGGATTCACGGTTGTAATCCTCCATGGTTAACCACAGGGCGATTGAGCCCATTTCAATCTCTGCACTATCGATCTCCAATCCAAAATGCGGGATCTCATAGAGCCTGTAGTCCACCCTGGTGGGATTGTATCCACCCAGGTGATGAACCGGATCGTTTTGGCCATAGCCTTGAACATAACCTTCTTTTTCCAGGGATATGCTATAGTTCCCGTAGTCCATGTCCAGGAAGGCAAATTCACCCGAAGGGAGGGTCAGGGTTTCGGTCAGGATATCCTCAGACTGCAAGATGACCCTTACATCGGACTGGTCTTCCAGTACATAACGGTCCTGATCGTATAGGGTGACATGGCCAAGGATATCCCCGGTAAGAGGCTCCGGATCGTTTGTATCACAGGCCACTGGCATTAGCAGCAGCAGGACGATCAGGTATGGATAAAATCCCTTATTCATTGCTCAGGCATGGTAAATTGCAGGACCTGGGAGTGTACCTCCGCATCCAGGGTGGAAAAAGTCTGGATGCCCCTGTATGCATCCCAGTAGCCCATGTCGTCGGGATTGCACGCATAGGCAATCACGTAGATTTCTTCTCCTCCTTCAAACGGGAGGTTGTCCGCCTTGACCAGGGTATTTTCGTAACCGGTTCTTCGGAGCTTTTGGCCATTCCTGGTACAATCAAAATCCAAGTAGCTCACCCCGGGGTGTTTGGCAAAAAAGAGGCGCATGCCCCAGGGCGTTTGCGGGCTGAAGCCCAGGTCGGTCGGAATCACAATTTTATCCGGCTCTATCCAGGAATGGTTGTCTGCGGTGTATACCCTGAGAAGCTCCGGCAGCTTCCGTATTCCCGTCAATTCGTACAGATAGGCATTCCTGCGGAGGGTGTCATCCCCAAAGACCTGGATCCCAAACGAAAATACAGTTCCAAAACCCTCCTTGCCGAATTCAAGCTCATAGGTTCCGTTTCCAAGGCCGCCGATGGCATAATCTCCCTCCTGATCTGTGGTGGTGCTTTGATTTCCATAGGGCCCCATGGCAAGCACCCTCACATCCTCCGGCGAGGATGTATAATCGTTGAGGATCACCTCTCCATAAATCATGCCCTCCGTGAAAAGGGGATCGGGAAGATCCTCGGTACACGAACCCAACAGGGACATTACCAGCCAAAGCAAATAAGCTCTTCTATTCCTGGAAAACAAAGGAATATTGATCCGAAATTTCTCCAAGATTGGGAAGTATGGTTTGGTTGCTTTCATAATCATAATACCGGTCAGGGCCATATAAATAATTCAGGTAGATGCCCTGTTGATAGTACCTGGGCCTGGTGAAGACCCCTGCCTTGCAATAAATGGTTTCTCCCGGGGAGAACGGGTGATCTGTGAACACCATTTTCTTAGAGTAAGATCCTTCCCATTCGGTCACCGCTTGTTCCAGGCTGTAAGGTGCATCCTGGACATCAAATCCTGCCTCCGTGGAGAAATACAGTTTTATGAATACATGCCCAGGCAGGGTTTCATCGGGAAAGAGAAAGTCAGCCCTGAGTGTATCCTTTTCGAACTGCAGCTGTTGTATCCGGGTTTTTGCCATTTCGTACAGGAAGTAATACTTGGGTTCACCGTAATGATCGATGAGCAGGATGGTGGCCTTTCCTCCCAGGTGCTGCACCCCGAATTGCTTGAGGCTCCCGAATCCCTGCTTCTCGAAGTGCAACTCGTAAGTGCCGGTGGGCAGATCGACAAATTCAAACCTGCCATTGGCATCCGAAATGGCCTGGAGAGTACCCGCATGGCCCAGGGCAGTGACCCGGAATCCACTATGGTCCTCCAGCAGCGTTCCAAATTCATCAAAAGAATACAGGTAGCCTACCATCCTGCCTTCGAGGCCTGGCAGGTATTCCGGTGCAGAATCACAGCCCCTGTTCAGTCCGAACAGGGCCAGGATCAGGCAAAGTGTCTGGAATCCTTTGGGGTTCATACCATAAATTTACAAATTAGCAGGCAAACAGGGGGCTGAATACAAATTCTGTGGTTATTTTTATTGCTTACCATTCTTGACACCTGCCATAATGAGGAAATTCTGTCTTTTTGTGCTTTCCATGGGGATCATTTCCTGCGTTTCTACCGAAAAGCCATTGCCCACAACAGGACTTGATATCAGTCAGACCTATCCCCAATACTGGGAATACAATGGAGAACCGGTATTGTTGCTGGGCGGTTCCGACGAGGACAACCTCTTTCAGCTGCCGCAACTTGAACAACAGCTTGACAGGCTGGCTGCGGTGGGAGGGAACTATGTCCGAAATACCATGTCGAGCCGCGACAGCGGTAACGTGTGGGCCTTCTACCAGGATCCGGAAACCGGTTTGTATGATCTCAATGCCTGGAACCCGGAGTACTGGGAACGCTTTCAGACCCTGCTGGAACTCACTGCACAAAGAGAGATTGTGGTGCAGGTAGAGATCTGGGCCACCTTTGATTTCTACCGCGAGAACTGGGAGGTCAATCCCTTCAACCCGAAAAATAATATAAACTATGGCCCTGAAAGAACAAAATTGCCCCTGGAAGTGCCTACCCATCCCATATACTGCGACAACCCGTTTTTCTGGTCCGTTCCTTCCCAGGACAACAACATGCTCCTGCTGCAATACCAGCAGGCTTTTGTGGACAAGCTTTTATCCCATGCCCTGGAATTTGACCATGTGCTATACTGCATAGATAATGAGACTTCGGTGACGTCCGAATGGGGCAAGTTCTGGTCAGAGTATTTACAGAAGAGGGCCAGGGAGATCGAAAAGACAGTGCATGTCACCGAGATGTGGGATCCCTGGGACCTGGATCACATCTCACACCGGGAGAGTTTTGATCATCCTGAGACCTATTCCTTCGTGGAGATATCTCAGAACAACCACCAGCGGGGGCAGCAGCACTGGGACAACGGACTCAGGCAGGTAGAGAAACTGAGGCTGGCCGGGAACCTGAGGCCGGTCAACAACGTGAAAACCTATGGGAACGATCTGGGCCGGCATGGAGGCGGCACCCAGAACGGCATCCAGAGTTTTATACGCAGCACCCTCTTTGGCTCGGCCGCCGTAAGGTTTCATCGTCCGCCCTCCGGACTGGGGCTGGGCGATACGGCGCTGGCGGTGATCCATGATGTGCGCATGGCCACCGGGCGCATGGATTTTTTCCAGGCCGGCCCCCACAATGACCTGCTCGGGCAGCGCGAGGAGAATGAGGCCTATTGCAGGGCCATCCCCGGCCGGGAATACCTGGTCTATTTCCCGGGGCGTGGGGAAGTGGAACTGGATGTGAGCGGATCCGGATCGCCCCTGAAAGTATCCACTCTGGAAATCATGACCGGCAATTGGGTGGTGGAAGAAAGGGAGACCACCGGCCAAACTTTGACCCTGAGCTGTCCCGGAGAACATTTCTTATTCCTTATTCAATAATGCCGGATTCAATAAATAACTGCCATGCATAAACACACGCTACTTGCCTGGATCACGTTTTTCCTCTTTTTC
>CBDTYO010000303.1:0-5097 GCA_965364615.1 uncultured Bacteroidia bacterium | reverse complement strand
GGTCCCCCCAGCTTTGGGTGGCCTGATAGGCGGCAAAGGTGATGATCAGAACGAAATAGGTCATGGTCTTGACATAGAAACGTCCTGCATTTTCGGCCCGCATCTGTTTGTAGAAGATGTGTGTATAGGCATTCAGGAAGGAGGCAACAAATACCACCTGTACTATATTTGAAATTTTGTAGGCCAGGGAAAAATTACCCACATTTTCCAGGGTTCCAAAATAGTTCAGGATGAACCTGTCGCTCATCACCAGTACCACTGAAAGCAGGTTGGACAAAAAGATCGGAATGCCGAAATTCAGCAACTCCCGCAGGAGGCCATAATTGAAATGAAAGCGGATATTGCGGACAATGAACCCCAGCAATACGAGCATGGCCAGCGAGTAGGCCACAAGCTGGGACAGAAAGATCGCCTCAATCCCCATTCCCCTGAATCCGATCAGATAGACTGTAAGTCCCACTGTAATGATCAGGATCATCAATTGGATCATGGTTTGCGACAGCGCTTTCTGCTGGATTCTCATCAGAAGCAGCGGGGTGTCCGCTACCACCCTGACCAGGGAGGATCCCAGGAAAAGCCAGAGCAGGTTCTGGGGAAGCACCGTCCCGAAGATTTCCCTGGAGAAGTGCTGCAGCAGGAAGAAGGCAGCCAGAATGGTGGTGATGCTGACCAGGATATTGAACAGGTAAGAGGTGTAAAACAGGGATTTTTCATTTCCTTTCTGTTCAGGATCCCAGTAGTACCGCATCAGGGCGTTTTTCACTCCAAAGCCCGAGATACTCAGAATGAACAGAAAGGAGATCTCAAGCAGGGCAAGGAGTCCGTATTCTTCAATGGGCAGAAACTTGGTATACAGAGGCAGGAGGATCACCCCGGAAAGCTTTCCCGCCATATTTCCTATGGAGTAAAGGAAAGAATTCTTAACTGTATTTCGGATCTGGTCCAGCATGGGTTGAGCTCGCTGCGATATTAAGCACTGAGACTTCTCTTCAAGGATTTCATGAGAAGGAATGAACCTAAGAAAAGTCTGGCATACAAGGGGTAAATGATATAAACATTGAGCGCAGCGAACAGGTTATTTCTTGTTTTCTTCCGCCATACCTGAACGCTGCTTGAATATATACTCCCTTCAATGATTTGGTGTGTCAGGCTAAGTTTTCTGAACAGCTTTATTTTTTTCCCTATGGCCCTGGGTATTTTCCCTATGGTCTCATGTTGATTTGAAATGGAGTTGTGGACTTCCATGGCTATGTAATGTATTTTTTGCTGAATACTTCTTTTCATGGTGAAGAATACATTGTATTCAGCGCCCTGACAATCCAGTTTTAAGAAATCTATGTGGCTCAGGTTGGATCTTTGCATCAGTTCTTCCAGGGTGATTGACTGTACCTCAATGGGTTTTGCATCTGATCTTCCAAGATCATATATGGAATGGCAGGCACTTGATTCTTCGCCAAAATCAAATAATGCAATGGTCCCGGAATCCCCGTTAAGAGCAACCTGGTGCATATCCGGTGAATAATCCCGCAGATTTTCTTTCATCAGCTCAAAATTGCGTGGATGTGGTTCAATAGCTATGACTCGCAAATTCTCGAAGTTTCGCAGAACAAATAACGAAAAGTAGCCCACATTGGCTCCAACATCGACCACTACACCATGGTTCTTTACATATTTCTTCGCTTGGTATATATCACGTTCCATTTCCTTTTGAATGGCCCTATCCATGGTTGTTTCCATATTTCAAATATATGACAGGTTCGACGATTAACGGATCAGCTTTTTGATCACCATTCCCAGTCTGGCAGCACCGAGTTCTTTGGTCACTGAGAAAAACGGGACCAGGGGAAAATTAAAGCTGGATTTATACCTGGCTATGCTTTCGGTGCCGGCTCCCACGAAATCAAAAGTTTCATACCCCTTGTCAGCCAAATCCACGAGGATCTTATGCAGCAAAAGCTGGTTCAGTCCGGTGGACAAATACGCTTCATCCGCTCCGGCCAACCAGTAGTAAGCCCTTTTTTTTGCCTGGTCGAGGATTACCACCTGGGCTGCGATGGCTTTCCCCTGGTGTTCCATTACATAGGTTTGCGCAGATCCTTTTTCAGTCAGGGAAAGGATGAATGCGACGAAATCTTCCCCCGAGGCATAATTCAGGTCCAGTTTTTGCCGCTGGAAGGAAAGCTGCTCCAGGGTATATGCCTGCAGCATTCGTTCCGGGGAATTCTCCATCAGCAAAGCATGCTCCTGTTGCTCCCCTTTCTTTATCTGCCTTCTCAGCGAAGGGTCATACATGGAAAGCAGATCAGTTTCGCTGCCCAGTTTGGCCAGGTAGGTATAATGGATCCCGGTTTGAAATCCCCTCCACTGGAAGGGCCTCACATCTTCATAGGAGGGAGGGAGCATGGCGGAAAATAATTTATACTCGGCAAGCAGAAAGCCGACGAGCGCATCAATGATTCCCTGGTGATGACTTTCCTTCTTGGAGATATACCTGGTCTCTGTCTTTGCCAGTACCGGTCCGTAAAAGGAAGTTTTGTAGGGGATCTGCATCACCCTGATCCAACCGAATTTCTTTTTGCAGGTGAAGGCCATTCCGCCTGTCAGCTGATCTCCTTTGAAACATCCTGCAATCCTGAAGGTCAGGTTTTGCCATTTGGCAAATGTCAGCAACCAGGCACTGGTTTGGAAAATGGTGCCATCCTCTGAGAGCGCTACCAGTTCGTCCCAGCGTGCGAATTCCTCCTGATGCAGGTACCTGGTTTCTATATTATTGGATTTTCCCATGGTGCGATGTATCATGTAATTCCCAATCCAGGGAGGCGATGTGTTTTTTCAGTATTCCGATCTCCTTTTCAGGCAGAAGGATCCGGTTCTTCACTTTGATGTGGGGATGCGAAGGGTCTGAAACCGGATCAGCCCCTGTGGCGCTTCCGGATCGGATCAGGGCGGATATCTCCTTCAGGATGTCCTGATAACGATGCTCCAGAAGCTCATAGTCCGTATAAAGGATATTTTGTTCCGGTATCCCTTTGAGGTCCTGGCTGATCTGGCGCTCGATCTCGTGTACCTGCCTGACCACCATTTCATGCTGTTCCAGCTTCTCGAGGCGCCGGAAATCCCTGGGCAGGATGCCCCAGACCTGGTGTTCAGGATGCTGTACCTTTCTCATGGCCATCAATATGGATTGTGAGGTGTAGAGCGGGTCGCGCCTTATCACTACATATTTGGCCTCAGGCAAAATCTCCCGCAGTGCCTGCAGGCGCAGACTGAATGAAAGGTTCTTGATAACCAATGGCTTGCCGGCCCTGTTGATCATTGCGTAAATGGTTTTCCTGAATTCACCGATCTGATGGGGATCCAGGTCGGAAACGGTGGTAAAGTGCCTGTCTTTGGGAAACCATTTATAGAAGAGGAGAGGTTCTGCCGGGGCGTGCAGGCCACCGCCGGTGGTTGATCCGTGCTCTGAGGTGTAATTGCGATGCGAAACCCCGGCATAGAAGAGCTTGCTTAGTCGCGATCCAAGATAGGGATTATTGCGCGCCAGATTGGCCAGATTATCCACATATTCCACATCCAGCATGCTGGTTACCAGCTGGTATAAGATGGTGGAACCCGACCTGGGCGGGCCAATGATAAACAGGCATGGCTGATCCGGAACCTGATGTCCGTATTTATTGATATAGTGCTTCTCCAGGGGAGAAAAAAGGGGACTGCTGTACTTCAGGATGCTTCTTATGTACCACCATTTTTGGAAAAGCATACCGGTTAATCTGGTTTTCTTGTCATTTGAATATAGGACGGATAAGCCAATCCTCCCAGTAAAACTAATACAAAAAGAAAGGACCCGGCCAGGGAAATTTTTCTTCCTGTTTCGTAGGGTTTAAACACAAATTCAAATTCGACAATATGTTCTCCTGCCTCCACAGGCAGGGCCCTCAGGGCATAGTTCGCCCTCAGGTGATCCACCGGTTCTCCGTCGACGGAGGCTTTCCAGTGTTCTCCGTAATACATCTCAGAGAAGACCACCAGAGATTTCTGATCGGCCCGGACCTGATAGACCATGTGATTGGGATCGTACGATGTGAGCTGCACACTGCCTGCAACCGAATCATGTTTCAAGTCATCGTTGAGCAATTCTGCAAAGGGCTCCTCCACCACTGCGGTACGCTTCAGGTCGGTGCTTCCAAGGGCAAGATACTCCTGGTCCGCGTTTTCAACCAACAGGAAGTTCTCCACCAGCCATCCATGACCCATGGCAGAATTGTTCCTCAGGGGCTGACCGGCCGGGTTCAGGATCAGGTATTTCGTGTTCAGCATGTTGAGTACCTGCTGTGCTGCAAGTACAGAATCCACCCTGGCCATGGTGGGAGAGTCATTCAGGACATTGATCACCGCCTGAATGCTTGGCGACAGGTATCCGTCAATCAAATCCTGATACCTGCGAAGCTTCACTCCGTGATAACCGCCGACAGATTTATGGTAGTATGAGGTGGTCCCATCCTGCCACGGTGAAGTGGACAGGTTCAACACCCGGTAATGGATATCCGGATCCTGAAGGATGATTTCATCTGCCTGTGTGAGGGCCACCTTGTTGTTTTCCTGCCTTTTGGTAATGAAATTATCCTTGTTCAGGTATCTGCGGTCCACGAGCCACATCTCCGTGGTGATAAGCAGTGCCAGCAGGCCAAGGAACCAGGCCAGCTTCAGCTTTTTATTTGCATACAGCCAGGTCAATAAAAAGGCGGCTGATATCAGCAGGAAACTGCGCATCGCATCGTGCCTGAAAATATAGATCCTGGCTGCTTCAAGTTCACCCATGAATTGTCTGAACTGGTTCGCATACTGCTGGTTAGCACCTGCCAGTTGCTGGTTGAATACCTGCTGTTCCCTTTCCGAAAAGAAAGTGAATATGCCAGGAAATAGATAGAACAGCAGTGAGAGTCCCCCGGTGAGGCCAAAAGCCAGGAGGACCTGCTTTTTATTTTCTGTGATCAGGTTTGGTTCCTTGCTCAGGCGGTCCACGATCAGAAACTCCTTGCTCGAACGGAGACCCTCGAGCAGCTGCTCGATCTGTTGGAAGGTCCCATTCACGGTGAA
>CBDTYO010000302.1:0-5156 GCA_965364615.1 uncultured Bacteroidia bacterium | reverse complement strand
CATCTTCTGCTTTCCCGACTATGCAGGTCATGGACAGGGATTCCACGAGACAGCCCAGGGAAAGCTGAGCCTGGAAGGAGAAAACACACCCTTTCAATTCGATGAGCAAGGGAATGCAACTTTCCGCAGGGAGGACCATTATGTGGGTGCCAGGAGTACTGGAATATTTGAAGGGGCCAGAGGTTGGGAGGTCATGATCTCCTATACAGCTGCAGAAAACAGTCCAAGCAACAGCCCCACCGGTCAGGGCTTGTCCCAAACCCTTATATTCGGTTGGGTATATTATTAATCAGGCCGATATGTCACATCATTGAAGGAGGCCGTCTGCAGAGACGGCCTCCTTACTTTTATACTGTCCCGATGCATGGATTATTCGGGCAGCACAAATTCCGGCTTTTTCATATAGGCCTCCATGCAGGAGGCATCAGGAGCCGCCAGGGGATTGTCCAGGAACTGCTTCATCATCATGATGGCACATTCCCCGGCATCGATGGGCGAATGGGCAATGCCTTCGAATATGTAGCAGAAGGCTTTATCGAAGGA
The DNA here is from genome assembly GCA_965364615.1 of uncultured Bacteroidia bacterium. Taxonomy (GTDB): domain Bacteria; phylum Bacteroidota; class Bacteroidia; order Bacteroidales. Next base: position 4,613 of record CBDTYO010000302.1, on the reverse strand, counting down.
TTCAGCCAGTTTCCGCGTCGAATCGGCCAGGCAAACATGGTCCTCACCCCCGTTTAACATCAGGGTAGGCACATGTGTGGCCATGGGTTTCATATGACCGGGTTGGTAATCAACATCCAGGATATCTCTGATCCGCATCACAAAGGGTTGTGAGAACACCATGGTACTCATCCCTTCCACGAAAGGTTCCCATTCACTGCCCTGCAGAAGCTGTTCTTCGCTGGGATCGGGCCACCCGTTCAAAAGCATGGTCCAGAAGGAACCATAGCTGAAGTTGGCAAGTGGCAGAAAGATGCCTGGATTTTCAAGCAGCTCACTGTAGTCCCTGTGAATGATCTTATGCATAGATAAAGGAAGCTGGGTGTTCCAGTACATCTGAGAGAAGAGCCACTCCACCACGCGGTCACCGTTCAGCACAACTTTCGAATCCTCTCCTTCCTGAAATTGTACCTTGAGGGTATCGGGCAATTCATTTAGCTCCGCCAGAAAATTAAGAAATCGGTCTTTCAAATCCGGATATACCTTGGAAAGTTCCTCATTTTCATGAAGTTCCTGGAAAATGGATTCCAGTTTATTCACGCTGGTAACTATCATGTTGTTAAAACCTGGAGGAACATTCGCCACGGCATTTAATACCAATCCTGCCAGGCGGTCGGAGTGCTCCATAAGGAGGTATTGTGCTACAATGGTCCCTGCAGAATTGCCGAAGGCAAAAAACTTTTCATAACCCAGCTTTTCCATGACAAACGCCAGATCGTTGGCAGTTTCCCAGTAATTGTATGCCGACAGGTTGATCCCCTGCTTATCAAAGTTCTCTTTGGCCTGTATGATTGCTTTTGAATATTCGGAGATTAAATCTTCCGCATTCAAATGCTGATCCAATAGTTCCACCTGGCGCTTTTCCAATACTGGGGTATGAAGACTGGGCCGGGAATGTTTCAGCCCGCGAAGCTCAATAATTACCACATCTCTGTCCTGCAGGAAAAAAGTACCCAGCGGACTGTCAAAAGTGGGGACAAAATCTTCCAGGTTGGACATTCCTGGTCCCCCACTATTTAAAATCAGGGGTTCCTTGCTGGCTTCCCCTTGTTTGCATTTGAATATGGCTACTGCCAGCTCAATGGCCTGGCTGCCTTCCTTCCCGTGAAACTCTGGAACAGTCATGTAGCCAAAAGAGAATTTCCCGTTGGAGGCCAGCTCTTCTGATATAGGGATGGGACATTCGGATTCAGTAAATTTCCCGTATTCTGAATCCTGTGACCACATCCCCGAAGAAGTGAATGCAATCAATATGGTGGAAAGGAGGGTGATTTTCATTTGTCAAGGTATTTGAGGGTTTCATCACTAGGACACCGATTGGATCGTCGATGTTACAAACAGAAACCACTATTTCAATTCCAGGTCATTTCTTAATACTCTTTCACAGGAGATATGGTTTAGAATTCCCATCATTTTGTATTTTCACGCAAATTTAAATGCGTCCTATGAAATATCTTAAGATTTTACTCCCATTGATCCTGATCCTTTCCCTGCATCAATCATGTAAACAAGCTTCCCACTGGAACCAGTACCTGGGTCCGGACAGGAATGCCATTGTCACAGGTCCCGAAATCCTGGATTCATGGTCTGACAAGGGCCCCAAGGAACTTTGGTCCTTTCATCTGGGGGAAGGATATGGCGGAGCCGCTATTTATGCGGATGAAGTTTTCATCCTGGATCGGATCAAGGGTGAATCGGACATCATGAGGTGCATTGACCTGGGCACTGGAGTTGAAAAGTGGAACTATACCTATGAGGCTCAGGGGGAAATTCCTTTTCCCGGATCCAGAACCGTTCCCACCGTCGACCAGACACACATCTGGAGTGTAGGTCCACATGGTGATATCTTTTGTTTCAACAAGAAAACCGGCTTGCCGGTATGGAACCGGAATCTCTTGGAGGATTTTGACAGGGAACTCACCACCTGGGGCGTGTCTCAGGCCCCACTGATCTATAAGGATCTGGTCATTGTGGCTCCCCATGGGAATAATGCAGGTGTGGCGGCATTTGATAAACTTACCGGGGAATTGGTCTGGAAATCCCGGGCGTTATCAGGACATCCCACCCATGTTTCTCCCACCCTTGCCACGTTTGGAGGCATCGATCAAGTCATCATCATCAGTCCCTTCGACAGGAGGGATTCCACCCTTACCCATGAAGTGGTTTCCTTTGACGCCAAATCAGGCAAAGAGCTTTGGCAGTATCCGGGTTTAAAGTCCTTCCTTACCATCACACCTGCGTTGGTCATTGACGATAAAAGACTTATGCTAACGGATTGTTCTTACGACAAAGGATATGATCCTGTTTCCATCATGTTAGAAATTACCAGACCAGGGGAGGATTTTGAAGTCAAGGAACTCTTCCTGACCGAAGAGGCAGGCAGTAAAATGCACCCGGCCGTTCAGTATGAAAACCATCTTTATCTGAACCATAATGGGAATCCCAACCAAATGATGTGTCTCACCATGGATGGAGATTTGGTTTGGGAAGAAGGCTCAGCCCCTGGATTTGAAATGGGTGCATTGATCCTGGTAAATGGACTGATCATCAATCAAAACGGTAAAAACGGAGACATCCACCTTATAAAGCCTTCTCCTGAAGGATATGAGGAGCTTGGAAAGGCTTCCTTTTTCTCCTCCAGCAAGTCCCAGGCCTGGGCTCCGCTGGCCTTCAGTCAGGGAAAACTAATAGTCAGGGACCTGGAAAAGATGGTGTGTGTCGATCTGCAGAACCTGGCAGATTAGGAAAGCAATCCTAAAACACCAGGGGCAACTCTCCCTGTGTTAATGCCTTTTCCAGACGGAGAAGCTTTCGCTTCGTTTCCAGTCCTCCGGCATACCCGGTCAGGCTGCCATCGCTGCCCAGGACCCGGTGGCAGGGAACAATGATGGATATGGCATTGGCACCGTTGGCTGCGGCTACAGCCCTGATGGCAGCTTCATTTCCAAGTTTTTTTGACAGACCTGCATAGGATTCCGTTTGACCAAAGGGAATACTTAGCAATTCTTTCCATACCTGCTTCTGAAACTCTGAGCCCACCAGCAAAAGCGGAAGGTCGAATTGGTGTCGTTCTCCTCCGAAGTATTGCGAAAGCTGAGCCATGGTTTCCCGGATAATATCAGATTCTCCCTTCTCGTACCCGGATTGTAATCCGGATTGGAGACGCTCATCGATGGAAGCACGCATTTTGCGAAATCGCCAGTCGCACAAACATAATTGCTTTTTGAAGGATCCCAGTACAAGTTCTCCAAAAGGAGTTGTGAAAAAGGAGGTTTGAATGCTATCCATGCAGGGCCTCTTTTGCTTCTGAAAGATCTTTTACAAAATTCACCTGCTGCCCTTTATTGCTTTCCAGGATAAACTCCTGGAGTCTTTTGCTTCCATACCTGGTAAAATTCCCCACCACGGCAAGCCGAACCCGGTAGTTGCTGAATTTCTGCAGGATCCCTCCGGCCAGACCGCTGCTTAAATCAAAAAACTCCTTCCCCAGGTGTTGCTCATGCACTATGATCTTGCTGCTGTTATGCTGGTATCCGGCGTTGGCCATGACATCCAGGGCATCCTGTTCAGTCTCAATGATCACCCGGTCAGCGCTAATTTCAACAATGTTCCCTCCGGCCGAGGTATGTTCGATGAATTTCATGATGCCCTAAATATCAGAATATTTCCATAAATAACCCCATTATTTGACGACCCAAAATCAGGGACACGAAAGGTATTGATCAACGGTCCAATACCATACATCAAAAGAGTAAGTTAAAAACCTGATTAGAGCAGTGAAATTCCTTTAAAAGATTGAATATTTCTCTAATATTGTAAAGTGTATCCTATACTTTAAATCATGAAAAAACTTCTTATTCTTTTCCTCTTCGCCATGCCTTTTCTGGCAAAGGGGCAGTCGATCGACCGGCAGGTCTTTGCTGCAGGAGGAGACTACTTTGAAGCAACATCCACAAACATAGCCTGGACACTGGGTGAGTTGGCCATCGGAAATTATACGGTGGGTAGTCTTTTCCTTACCCAGGGATTTCACCAGGGCAATATGGAGGTTACTTCCATTCGTGGAGCACAGCCTGAATTTGTACTAAAGGCCTATCCAAATCCTGTCGTGGATATTCTCATTGTTGAGACCGAGAAGCAGAATCTGGACTTCCGGCTTGTGGATGTTCATGGCAATATACTTGAAACCGGTACGATCCATGCTACCTCTTATGAGCTGGATCTCGGTGCTTTCCCCAGCGGCATATATTTCCTCTGGGTAGAAGAAAATCAAACGCATAAAATCATCAAAAAATAAGGTCATGAAAAGATCCTACATCTCCTTCATTGTTCTGGCCCTGGCCATCAGTATAAGTGCCCAGGCTCCCCTGTCGTTTAAGTATCAGGCTTACCTCAGAAATGCGGATGGCACGATCCGGGGAAATGAATTTGTTACCCTGCAACTCAAAATAGTCCAGGGCACTATTAACGGACCGGCAGTCTATACGGAAGTGCACAATACCTCCACCAATTCCCATGGATTGGTATCGGTGAATGTGGGAGAGGGGTCAACCTCATCCAATATGAACGCGGTA
>CBDTYO010000301.1:0-5197 GCA_965364615.1 uncultured Bacteroidia bacterium | reverse complement strand
CTATATGTTAATGATGCCTTTGGCACAGCCCACCGTGCCCACGCTTCCACGGCAGTGATCGCTGATTTTTTTGATGAAGACTCCAAAATGTTCGGCTTCCTGATCAATAAGGAGATCGAGGCCATGGACAAGGTATTGCTCCATTCAGACAAACCCATGACAGCCATCATGGGAGGGGCCAAGGTATCCGATAAAATACAGGTGATCGAGAATCTGCTGGATAAAGTGGACAACCTGATCATCGGTGGCGGCATGACCTATACCTTCATCAAAGCCAGAGGCGGGGAAATTGGCAACTCCCTCTGCGAAGAAGACAAGCTGGATGTGGCCACAGAGCTGGTGAAAAAAGCCGAGGCCAAAGGGGTGAAGCTGATCCTTCCCGTTGACCAGGTGCTGGCCGATACATTCGACAATGAGGCCAATACCGAGCTGGCCCCCATCGACCAGGGCAAAGCGGGCTACATGGGCCTGGATATTGGAGCCAAATCTGTTGAAGCCCTGACGAAGGTCATTATGGATTCCAAGACCATCCTCTGGAACGGTCCCATGGGGGTATTCGAAATGCCAAGCTTCCAGAAAGGAACCGTAAGTATTGCCAAAGCCATTGCCGCATCCACCGCACAGGGATGCTTCAGCCTGGTGGGCGGAGGAGACTCAGTGGCAGCAGTCAATAAATTCGGACTGGCCGACAAGGTCAGCTATGTTTCGACCGGCGGAGGCGCCATGCTGGAGTATATTGAAGGCAAGGAACTCCCCGGCATCAAAGCCATCAGGGGATAGAAAGATCCCTCAGGGTGGATCAATTTTTAACATGATCCAAGGTGTCCAGAACCTTACAGGAAATTTTCCATATTCAGGATCTCAAAACTTTCAGGGCCACAGCCCTGGAGGTTTTTTATTACCAGGCGCGACATACGGCCGTGTACAGGGATTACCTGGCTGCCCTGGGGGTGAAGCCCTCCTCGGTCCGCAAACTGGATCAGATCCCCTTCCTCCCCATTGAATTTTTCAAATCCCATGAAGTGATCGTAGATTGGAAAAAGGCCGAGGTGGTATTTGAAAGCAGCGGTACTTCAGGCACCCTTCCCTCCTTTCACCATGTATCTGATGCTTCCCTCTATCACAAAAGTTTCACCTCCGCCTTCAGGCAGTTCTACAGCGATCCCTATACCTACTGCATCCTGGCACTTCTTCCCGCCTACATGGAACGCTCCGGATCCTCCCTGATCCATATGATGGAACACCTGATCACCGGGTCCGGTCATCCCGACAGCGGATTCTATCTCCACAACCTGGATCAGCTGGCAGCAATCCTTCAAAGAAGAAACGAGGACCGGCAAGCCACACTGCTTATGGGCGTCAGTTTCGCCCTGCTGGACCTGGCCGAACAATATCCCATGGAACTGGGGGATCACATCACGGTGATGGAAACAGGGGGGATGAAAGGAAGGCGCACCGAGATGATCCGCAGCGAATTGCACGAAATCCTGAAAAATGCCTTTGGGTTGCAGACCGTTCACTCGGAGTACGGAATGACCGAGTTATTGTCCCAGGCATACTCCACGGGAGATGGTATCTTCCGCTGTCCTCCCTGGATGAAGGTCCTGGTCAGGGATCCCAATGATCCCCTGAGCCTGCTTCCAGCCGGACAGAGCGGGGGCATCAATGTAATCGATCTGGCCAACCTGAACTCCTGTTCCTTTATTGCCACAAACGACCTGGGGAAGGTATACGGGGACGGGAGCTTCGAGGTCCTGGGCCGGTTCGACCACAGCGATATCAGAGGCTGTAACTTGCTGGTTTCTTAGAGCTATATTCCGAAGGCCTTACTCCGAAATATGCCTTGAAGCACTGGGAAAAATAGGAGGGATTTGAGAAGCCCACCTGGATGGCGATGCGGGTAATATTCTGTTGCCCATTCTCCAGCAGTTTCGCTGCCGCTTTCAAACGCATCACCCGAATCAGGCTGCTGGGGGATTCTCCGGTGAGTGCCTTGAGCTTCCTGAACATATGCTCCCGGCTCATGGACATCTTTTCCTGAAGAGTACTCACATGGAAGTTAAAATCCGACAGGTTTTCGGATATGATTCCCAGGATCTTCTTCAAAAACTGTTCATCCAGGGTGGTGACCGAGATCTTATCCCAGTCCAGACCGATCATGCCAGAGTATTTTTTTCGCAGCCGGTCTCTTTGCTTTAGCAGGTTCCGGATCCTGACCAGCAGTTCATCCATGCTGAAGGGTTTGACGATATAATCATCAGCTCCCTGTTCCAGGCCGGTGATCTTATCTTTTCCCGCGGCTTTGGCGGTCAGCATGACCACAGGAATATGGCTGGTACGCTCATCGTTCTTCAATTTCCTGCACAATTCCATCCCGTCCATGGCACCGGGCATCATCACATCGGTGATGACCAGGTCGGGCAGTCGGGAAACAGCCATGGATAATCCCTGTTTGCCATCCAGGGCCCCGCTTACCCTGAATTCTGCAGCCAGATTTTCCAAAAGAAAATCCTGAAGATCCCGGTTGTCTTCCACCACCAGGATGGAAAGATTCCTGTCTGTCAGGAACTCTTCCCGGGTTTGCAGCTTCTGCCCCTCAAACTCAGGGCTACCCTCAAATGCATTTTCCCCGGGTTCTTTCAGGATGTATTCCTCCTGCCTCAAATGCGAACATCCGGCCGGGAAAGTGACCATGAAAATGGATCCTTCTCCCACCTTGCTCTTGATCCGGATTTCTCCGTGCATGATCCCGACCAATTCCCTGGTGAGTGAAAGCCCGATCCCTGTACCGCTCGAAAAACGGGAAGAGTCGTTCTCCCCCCTGTAGAAACGGTCAAAGATCTTTCCCTGCATACCCTGCGGGATCCCATGGCCTGTATCTGCCACCAACAGCCTGATCCGGGGATCAGGATTGCCTGGGGCACCCTTCAGTATTTTCAGCCTGAAGGTGACAATCCCTCCCGGGGAAGTAAACTTAAAGGCATTGGAGAGCAGGTTGGTGCATATTTTTTCCAGTTTCTCTTTGTCGTAATACACAGGAAGGTTTTCTTCGGGAATGTCTACGATATACCTGATGTCCTTGCTTTCAGCCATGGAATAAAATTCCCCGGCCAGCAAGCGCAGATGTGCACATACGTCGGACTGTTCCAACACCAGTTTCATATGTCCCGCATCGAGCCGGGAAATATCCAGCAGCTGGTTGATCAGCTGGACCAGGCGCTGGCTGTTGCGGCGGATCAGCGATAACCAGCGAAGGATCCTGGGATCCCTGTAATCCTGGCTGATCAGCTGTTCCAGGGGACCTGAGATCAGGGAGAGAGGGGTGCGGATCTCATGGGAAACATCGGTGAAGAAACGGGTTTTCAATCGTTGCATTTCCATGATCTGCTCGTTCTTTTCCCTGAGCTCCTTGGTCCTTATTGAAACTTCCAATTCCAGATGCCGTTTTTCTTTTCTCAGCCGCGCGGTTCTGATCCTGGCAATGCCGAAGCCCAGCAATACCAGGAAGATCGAATAGGATCCGATAGCCAGGCCCGACCGGTACCAGGGAGGATGGATCCTGATCCGGAGATTCATGCTTTCCGTGTCCCGGTCCCATGTTCCCGGGTCCGGGGAACGGGCCACCCATAACCTGTATCTTCCGGGTTTCAGATTCCGGTAAAGGCCGGTCATTTCCATTCCCGTCATCAGGGTATCCTGGTCCCATCCCTCCAAAAAATACCGGAATCCCAATCCCCTGGGGCTTTTCTCATACACATCTATGTCGGATAGTTCAAGGATCGAAAACTTGAAATTCAGGAAGTTCTCCTTGTATGAAAGATCCAGGTGCAGATCCTGAGGGGCGGAGGAGGTATATCCGGGCCGGCGAAAATCCATGATCACCATGGGCGGGGCAAAGGAATTCAGGGGGACCTTCCCCGTCTGGAAGGAAAGCATCCCTTCCCTGTCTCCGGGGTAAAGGCCTCCTGTATACGGATCAACAGAGAACCATTCTGTGTAAGCGGGATCCCTTTCCCACAGGTTTCGGGCTTGATCGCCCGCATATTCCTGAGCCAGATGCATCATATTCAGCCCATCACGGCTGGCCATCCAAACAGTTCCGGACCACAGATGATTGTTGAGAAGTGTCAGTCTTTGCTCCTGTTCCGTGGCGATCTGATCCCCGTACATCTCCGCCCGGTTATCGAATATGAGATTCCCCTTAACCTTCCCTCGCCCTATAAAACTGTATAATCCTCCCCCGATCCCCAGGGAGTGGTTTTCACAGATGATGTTGTGATTGATCTCCATTATTCCCGCCTCGCGGCCGAAACACAGCCCGATCCCTCCCCCCATATCCCGGTTGCCCCTGCTGAAGGTGCTGTTCCGGGCGATGATGTTGTTCCTGATGGCCACCTGCCGCGCACCTCCCTCCGTGGAATCATTCTGATAGAAGATCCCGGCCCCGACAGCCAGCCCTTTTGCCTCGATGCTGTTGTTCAGGATAACATTGTGCTCCACCAGGATCCTTCCCCCGAAAAGGCAGATCCCTGCCCCCCATCCCTGGTTTTTCCTGATCCGGTTGCTCCTGATAATGTTGCTTCGAATGACGGCCGTAAGCCCCTCGTTCACATTGGCCAGGATGCCGGCTCCGTAGGCTCCTCTCACCGTATCGGTTTGCACCTGGTTATGCTCGATGATGTTGTGGACGATCTTGCCCCCAGCGCGGTGCATCACGATGCCTCCCCCGCACATGTTCCTCCAGTTCTTCATATCGTTGGGCTCCGTGTGCACATCCGGTAAATAGCTCCCTGTTCCGCCCGTGACGGTAAAACCACAAAGCACCGAAGTACTGTCTTCTCCGGAACGAAGGCTCACCACGGAAGCCCGCGTCAGGTCAACGGCCCTGCTCCCGTCAATGACGGTCCGGGGAATATGGGCGGTATCTGAATCCACAAGGAAATAGCTGGCCACGGTGATGGCCTTCCCTTTGAAATTGATGTTCTCAAAATAGGTCCCCTCCGCCACCAGGACGGTATCTCCCGAATCTGCAGCATCGATGGCCGTCTGGATGGAGGGATGTTCGCCCGGGACATGCAATACCTGGGCCGGGGAAGGGACTCCCAGGACAAGGACCAGGCACACCAAAAGACAGGATCTTCTCATAGCCGGAGACCAATAAGATGCGATCCTCTTATAAGTTACAAAAAAAACAGAT
>CBDTYO010000300.1:0-5227 GCA_965364615.1 uncultured Bacteroidia bacterium | reverse complement strand
TTCCGTTCAAGGCCGTGAACCTCAAAGCAGTTCAAGTAAAGGTCATCAAGATCTTTGAAAACAACGTCGGCCAATTCTTCCAGGAAAATCAGTACAGCGGTGACAACGAATTGAAGCGGGTGGGCCGCATGATCCTGAATCAGGAAATCCCACTTGCCTCTGACAGAGCGGTGGATTACGGGAACTGGAACCTGTTTTCGCTGGACCTGTCGGAGCTCATCGAAACCGAGCCGGGGGCCATCTACAATGTATCGATCACCTTTGACCGTTCCCAGTCCCTGCTGCCCTGTGCGGATGATGAATCCGGGGAGAGCAAGAAGCCCTTTGTGCGGGACAGGGAACAGGAGCGCTTCAATGATCCGCCCACTGGCAATTATTACTGGGATTATTACTACGAGGACTACAACTGGAGCGAACGGGACGATCCCTGCAAGGATGCCTACTACATTTACAGGAAGAACAGGAACACTACCTCCCGCAATGTGCTGGCTTCCGACCTGGGGATCATCGCCAAGGGGGGACAGGGCACCGATCTCGCTGTGGCGGTCACCAGCCTGGTGAGCAGCGATCCCCTCCCTGGCGTGCAAGTGGAAATTTACAACTACCAGAACCAGTTGATGGAAGTGCGGCAAACCGATCAGCAGGGCATGGCGGTCATTCCCCTGGAAACCAAGCCCTACCTGCTGGTGGCCAAGGAGGGAAGCCAGCGGGGTTATCTGAGGCTGGATGATGGTTCGGCCCTTTCCACCAGCATGTTTGATGTGGGAGGGAACAAAAACCAGGAGGGCATCAAGGGCTATATGTACGGAGAACGCGGGGTGTGGCGACCGGGCGATTCCATTTATATGACCTTCGTGCTGGAAGATAAGCAAGAGATCCTGCCGGAGAACCATCCGGTCAGGTTTGAACTTTTCACCCCGGAAAATCAGCTCTACCTGAACCGTACCCGGACTTCCGGAATGAACGGGGTGTATGATTTCCGGACCGCCACGGAGGCTGACGCACCCACCGGCAACTGGCTGGCCAAAGTGAGTGTGGGCGGATCCAGTTTCAGCAAAACCGTGAAGATCGAGACCGTAAAACCCAACAGGCTGAAGATCAAGCTCGATTTTGGAAGCGAGGTCCTGAAACAGGGCGAAACCGGCGGAAGCCTGGAAGCCACGTGGTTACATGGAGCCAAGGCCAGGAACCTGAGGGCAGACATTGAAATGGACCTGCGTGCCACCACGACCAGCTTCAAAGACTACCAGGGATACGTATTCGACGATCCGGCCAAGGATTTTGAGGCGGAAGAGGCTATGGTATTTGAAGGGAATCTGGACAGCGATGGGCTTGCCCGGTTTTCGCCCCGCATCCAGGTGGGCAAGGAAGCGCCCGGCATGCTCCAGGCCTTTTTCAAGACCCGGGTGTTTGAAAATTCGGGCGATTTCAGCGTGGATCGTTTCCCCATCATGTATTCTCCTTTCAGGCAGTATGTGGGCGTGAAGATTCCCGAGGGACCCGGATGGAACGGCGCCCTGTATTCCAACGAGACCAGCCTGATCCCCATTGTCACTGTCGATGAAGCTGGCGACCCGGTGGATATCAGCGACCTCTCCATTGAGATCTATGATGTCAACTGGCGCTGGTGGTGGGACCGGGATGATTATGACGACCTGGCTTCTTATGTGGGCAACCGCAGCCGCCACCTCATCAAAAAGGACCAGATCAGCACAGTGAATGGAAAAGCCATGTACGAGCTGCAGTTTGACAAGAATCTTTGGGGAAGGAAGCTGATCCGGATCACTGATCCGGAGGGCGGACACAGCACAGGCCAGACCTTTTACCTGGATTACCGCGGGTATTGGGATACAAATTCCCAGGAGGGACCCGGGGGAGCAGAAATGCTCACATTCACCACAGACAAAAAAGAGTATGAGGTGGGGGAGGAAATGGTCCTGAACCTGCCGGCCATGGAAGAGGGGCGTGCCCTGGTCAGCCTGGAAACCGGATCCAGGATCCTGCGGACCTTCTGGGTGGAATCGCCCAGCGAGGGACCCGTGACCATCGAAGCCACTCCGGAGATGGCCCCCAATGTCTTCTTTCATGTGTCCATGATCCAGCCGCACAAAAATACAGCCAACGACCGGCCCATCCGGATGTATGGCATCCAGTCGGTGGGCGTGGTGGATCCGGATACCAGGCTCAACCCTGTACTCCGGATGCCGGATGTACTGGAGCCCGGACAGGAGGTAAGCCTGAGTGTATCGGAGCAGGAGGGAAGGGCCATGACTTACACGGTGGCCGTGGTGGATGAGGGTTTGCTGGACCTGACCCGCTTCCGTACCCCCGACCTCTGGAACCAGTTCTATGCCCGTGAAGCCCTGGGGATCCGGACCTGGGATCTGTACCGCTATGTGCTGGGTGCCCTGAAGGGGGAGATGGCCGGTCTGCTGTCCATCGGGGGCGATGAATACCTGGAACAGGATGGCAAGAAAAACACCAACCGCTTCAAACCGGTGGTGAAGTTCCTGGGCCCCTTTGCCTTGAAGTCCGGAGAGACCCTAAACCACAGCTTTACCATGCCCAATTATGTGGGCTCGGTGAAGACCATGGTGGTGGCCAGCCAGCAGGGGGCTTATGGTGCTGCAGAGAAAGCCACCCCGGTGAAAAAACCATTGATGGTTCTCGCCACCCTTCCGCGGGTGATTAGTCCGGCCGAGACTGTCACCCTGCCGGTGACCGTCTTTTCCATGGACCCCAAGGTGAAAAACGTGACCGTGGAAGTGAAGACCAATGATCTGTTCACCGTGGAAGGGCCCTCTTCCCGGAAAATCAGCTTTGACAGCGAAGGCGATCAGCTGGTGGACTTTACCCTGAAGGTGGCCAGGCGCATTGGCGCAGGTCAGGTGGAAGTCATTGCCAGGAGCGGGAACCAGCAGGCCAGTGATCTGATCGATCTGCAGGTGAGAATGCCCAATCCGCGCATCACCACCACGATGAACGACCTGGTGGAGCCAGGAGAAACCTGGAAGAGCAACTATGAAGCCGTGGGTCTGGCCGGGACCAACCGCGGAGTGCTGGAGGTTTCGGTCATTCCTCCCATGAACCTGGAACAGCGCCTGAACTACCTGATGCAGTACCCGCACGGATGTGTGGAACAGACCACATCGGCGGTCTTCCCCCAACTGTTCCTGCAGCGCTTCCTGGAGCTGGATGCCGATCAGAAAAGTGAGATCCAGGACCATATTTCTGCAGGGATCCGGCGGATCAAGTCCTTCCAGGTCTCCGGCGGCGGACTCACTTACTGGCCCGGATCGTATGGAAGTGTAAGTGAGTGGGGGACCAGTTATGCAGGGCATTTCATGCTTGAGGCGGAGGCGCAGGGCTTCAAGTTGCCCCTGGGATTTCTCAGCAACTGGGTCAGGTACCAGAGCCGGATGGCCAACAGCTGGAACCGGGAAAGCGATACTTACCAATACCTCCGGAGCCATGAGATCAACCAGGCTTACCGCCTGTATACCCTGGCACTGGCCAAGAAACCAGCCCTGGGGGCCATGAACCGCATGAGGGAAATGAAGCAGCTGACAGCTACCGCACGGTGGACCCTGGCCGGAGCCTACCTGCTGACCGGAAAGCAGGAAGTGGCCAATCAACTGGTGGCCGGACTCAGCACCTCTGTGGACTCCTACCGGGAACTGAGTTATACCTATGGAAGCTCCCTGCGAGACCAGGCCATGATCCTGGAGGTGCTTACCCTCATGGGCGAGCGGGTGCAGGCCAGGAAGCTGGTGGATGAGTTGGCGGAACAAATGGCTTCCGGAAACTGGTACAGCACCCAGACCACTGCCTATGTCCTGCTGGCCATCGGAAAATTCGTGGGTGCCTCGGACGCATCCGCCCCCATGGAATTTACCTATGTCCTCAATGGAAAACAGGAGAAAATCCGGGTGAATGCCCCCATGCAAAGGCTGGAACTTCCCTTTGCGGGAGAACAGTTTGGGAGCGTGGAGGTGCAAAACACGGATCAGCGCAGCCTCTTTGTGAATGTGCAGATCGACGGGATCCCCCTGGATCAGGAGGTGGCCGATGATGCCTCAGATATCCGCATGGCGGTCCGGTACTTTGGCATGGACGGCAATCCCCTCGATCCGTCACAATTGGAGCAGGGCACCGACTTTGTGGCTGAGGTCACCCTCACCCATCCGGGGATCCGGGTGAAATACAGGGAGCTGGCGCTGACCCAGATGTTCCCCTCGGGATGGGAGATCCGGAACCTGAGGCTCGATGACATGGAATCTTCCCGGGTGAAAAGCCGGCCCGACTACCAGGACATTCGCGACGACCGGGTCTATTCCTATTTCGGATTGGATAAGGGAGAAAGCAAAACCTTTGTGGTGATGCTGAATGCGGCCTACCTGGGCGAGTTCTTTCTCCCGGCGGTGTACTGTGAGGCCATGTATGATCAGGGGATCCATGCCACAAAGGCCGGAAAGTGGATTCAGGTGATCCGGCAACAATAGGGATGGAAGTCAGTGGGTGCAGCTCTGTATAGATGGATGGCCAGGCATGTATACCTGCTGTTGGCCCTGGGGGCCTTGGTCCTGGCATTTCTTTTGCTGCCCGTGGCGTATTTTGAGGATGGAACCAACACCATCCTGGAAAACGAAAGAGGAGAACTGCTTTCGGCCCGGATCACGCCCGATGGTCAATGGAGATTCCCCGGGTGTGACAGCGTGCCCCACAAGCTGGGTGAATGCATCCGTTACTACGAAGATGAATATTTCTATTTTCATCCCGGGATCAATCCGGTTTCCCTGACCCGGGCTATGTTCCTGAACCTCCGGGAGGGAAGGATCGTTAGCGGCGGAAGCACCCTCACCATGCAGGTGGTGAGGCTGTCCCGCCAGGGCAAACCCCGCACAATCAGTCAAAAAGTCATTGAAATGGTGCTGGCCCTCCGCCTGGAGTTGGTGCGGTCCAAGGAGGAGATCTTCCGTTTGTATGCCTCCCATGCTCCCTTCGGAGGCAATGTGGTGGGCATCGATGCAGCTGCCTGGAGGTATTATGGAAGGCCTGCTTATCAGCTTTCCTGGGGAGAGGCAGCCACCCTGGCCGTGCTGCCCAATGCCCCTTCCATGATTTATCCTGGAAGGAACCTGGAAGCCCTGCGCGGCAAGAGAGATTTTTTACTCTACAAACTGGAGGAAAAGGGGGTGCTGGATACCCTGAGCGCAGAGCTGGCCCG
>CBDTYO010000299.1:0-5259 GCA_965364615.1 uncultured Bacteroidia bacterium | reverse complement strand
ACTGGACCCAGCTTTTCATGGGTTTTCCTGACAGCAAGAGCACAGTCCTCAGGATTCCCCAGGTCTGCCACCACGTAGTCGAGCCCCAGCGTTCGCAATTCGTTTTCGCTGCGTGCAACGGCCATGACCCTTGCACCGCGCGATGCCAGCAATTCAGCCGTTTCGCGGCCGATACCGCGTCCTGCCCCGGTCACCAGGGCTACTTGTCCTTCAACTCCTGCCATATTATATTTTTTTGATATCCGGCCTCTGTTTGCCAGTTGATCAGGAATAATCAATTTACAACAAATTATTTTACCATGGGATGTGTATTCAGGGCTGCCAGGACCTTCTCGCCAAAGCAGGTATTTGCTCTTGCAACTTAGTATTTACAATACCTTCAGAAGGACTGTTGAATTTCTCACCGGGTGTTGAAAATTTCAACATATATTATTAAGTGAATGATTGTAAGGATTTTGCAAGGTATTTATTGAAAGACTGTTGAATTATTCTACAATTCACCTTGTATGCTTTTTCAACACAGGATGTTCTAAAAAATTGATATACAGAGCAATATAAGCGTCAAATTTGCTTTGGCACCATTCTTGGGTTGCGCTCAGCAATCAAAAGCTATTCCTATGAAAATAAAGATTTGCCTTCAAATCGCAGTGTTGCTTCTGGTGGCAGGTATTTGCACCACCTGCAGCCGGGACGCAGCCAAGGAAGCCTCGCAGAAAGACAAGATTGTCTTCAACTCCTCACCTGAACTGTATGAACTTACCAGCGAATGGGCCAATGTTTACTGCACCCTGAATCCGGAAGTGGACATAGAAATTGTTCAGGCCAGTGAAACAAGCATTGCCGAAAATCTTCAGGCTTCTGCACAACTCAGCTTTGTCAGCGGCGATTTTGAACCTGAGATAGCTGCCCTTTCCCTGTGGAAGGTCATTGTGGGACGGGATATCATTGTTCCGGTGGTCAGCGCCCGGAATCCCTTCATTGATGAAATCCTGAATCAGGGGATTTCCCAGGCAGGTCTGGCCCGGATCCTGAATAATCCGGATCAAACCCCTTGGAGCACCCTCATCGAAGATGGTCCGGAGGTACCTGTCAGGCTTTACACCACGGGCGATCAGATGCTGCAAGAAAGAATTGCGGCCTTCCTCGAAACGGATCAGTTTGCCCTGGGCAAAAAATACAACATGGATCCCGAGTCGCTTGTGGCCAGGGTACAGGGGGAGGAATTCGCCCTGGGGATCTGCTACCTGGCAGATGTGATTGATCCGCAGGGTCAGAACCTGTATGAAGATATCAGGATCATGCCCATCGACAAGAACGGGAACGGCTTCATCGATTATAAGGAAGATGTTTATGCAAGCATCGATGCCTTTACACGGGGTGTCTGGATCGGGAAATATCCGAAAAAACTGGCCAGCAATATCTATACCGTATCCTCTGCACCTCCCACCCGCGAAAGTGAACAGGCCTTCCTTTCCTGGGTGGTCTCAAGGGGACATGTGCTACTCGACAACCATGGTTTCAGCGACCTGTCGGAGTTTGAACGACTGGCCCAGGTGAAGATCATTGACGGCATCGGGGATGGCCGGCCCGGAGGGGGAGCCACTGTCCTACCCAAAGAACCGGGATTTTTCACCCATCCGCTCCCCTATATCCTGGCCTTTGTGCTCCTGTTCACCCTGCTGATGTATTTCAATTTGCGCAGGCAGTCCAGGAGAGGCGAACAAATCCCCGTAGAGGGATCCCTCCTGGGCGCTCTCGCCATGAATGAGGACCACGTGCAGGTTTCTCCGGGATTGTATTACGATAAAACCCATACCTGGGCCTTCATGGAAGAGGATGGTCTGGTGAAGGTCGGAATTGATGATTTCCTTCAGCGGGTAACGGGGCCCCTCACGCGGGTAAAAATGAAATCCCCCGGAGAAAGGGTGAAGAAGGGGAAGAAAGCGGTGTCGATCATTCAGGACGGAAAACAGCTGGATATTTGTGCCCCGGTGTCGGGAAGGATCAGGGAACTGAACACCCGGCTCACCACCCAGGCTTCCCTGTTGAATTCATCGCCCTATTCAGACGGCTGGATCTACAAGATAGAGCCTGTCAACTGGGTCAAGGAGGTCCAGTTCCTGATCATGGGACATCCCTATAAGCTCTGGCTGCAAAAGGAGTTTCAGCGCCTGAAGGATTTTCTGGCAGAATCCCTGAAATCGGAAGATGCTGGCCTGGTCCATGTGCTTCAGGATGGGGGAGAGCTGAGGGAAAACATCCTGAAGGATCTCGGGCCTGAAACCTGGGAAGACTTCCAGATACATTTCATGGATGTGTCTTCATGAGCAAGTCCATCTTAAGTCCTATACAATCCATTCAGACATCCTATAAATCAAAAAAACATGGGTAACAACAGACGAAATTTCCTGAAAACACTCGGTGTTGTGGGAGGCTCCCTGACATTCGGGAAAAGCCTTGCCGCACCTTCCGGTAAGACTGAGAACACAAAAGAATTTTACGGGATCCTTTACGATTCCACCCGCTGTGTGGGCTGTCAGAGTTGTGAGCTGGCCTGCGCGGAGGCCTATGGATTCCCGCCTCCCGAAGACTATCCCGAGGCAGGAGTCCTCCGTAAAACCAACACCTCCCAACGTGTGGTGGTGAACGCCTTTGAGACAGACCTGGGGGAACAGTACATGCGATCGGCCTGCAACCATTGCAGCAGCCCTGCCTGTGCTTCCGCCTGCCTCACCAAGGCCATGCTGAAAACAGAAGAGGGGCCTGTGATCTGGCGCGAGGACAAATGCATGGGATGCCGTTCCTGCATGATTGCCTGTCCTTTCAACGTTCCGAAATTCGAATACGACAGTCCCAACCCCAAAATCCAGAAATGCCGGATGTGCTATGAAAAGCTCCGGGAAGGGGAGATGCCCGAGTGTGTCAGCGCCTGTCCAGCCGAAGCCATGCTATTCGGAAAACGAAGGGAACTCATTGAAATAGCCAGGGAACGGATTTACACCGATCCGGATACCTACCATCATGAGATATACGGCGAGCATGAAGCAGGCGGTACCGGAGTCCTTTACCTCACCGCAGTGCCTCCCGAGGAATTGGGATTGAGAACGGATGTGGGGAACGTTTCCTACCCCGAGCACAACAAAACCTTCCTCTATTCAGTCCCCGCCGTACTGGTCCTGTGGCCTGCATTCATGCTGGGATTGCGAAATGCCTCGGATGAAGTCAAGAATAACCTCAAAAAAAGCTGAAAATCATGTACAGGGAACCAAATACAAGCCTATTTAAATTCTGGCTAAGCGAATTAAAACCCAAGGGCAAAATCCTCACACCCTTCAATATCATCGCTGCACTTACCATTCTGGCAGCTGCGGTCATTCTCTTCTTCAGGTTCAGCAAAGGACTGGGCACAGTGGTTCATCCCGATCAGGATCGTCCCTGGGGCCTCTGGATCAATTTCAATGTGATCACGGGCGTGGCATTTGCCGGGGGGGCCTATGTGGTGACTTTCATGGTATATATCCTTGGGCTGGAAAAATACCGGTCCATTGTCAGGGCCACCGTGCTTTATGCACTGCTGGCTTACATATTTTATGCGGGTGCCCTGCTGCTCGACCTGGGACGCCCCTGGAAGGTCATCAATCCCATCATCGGTAATTCTTTCGGGATCAGCGCTGTTTTGTTCCTGGTTGCCTGGCATTTCATCCTGTACATGGGATCCCTCCTGATCGAATTTCTTCCCACTGCCACCGAGTGGGCGACGCTGAAAAGGTCCAGAAGGTTCTTCGGGGCCATGACCCTGGCCGTGGTCATATTCGGGATTGCCCTTTCCACGCTGCACCAGTCAGGGGTCGGAGCCCTGTTTCTTATGTCCGAACCGAAGATCCATCCCTTGTGGTATTCCGAGTTCATTCCCATCCTGTTCTTCATTTCCAGCATTTTTGCAGGACTGTCCCTGGTGATCATTCTTGAAACCATCGGACAGGGGGTGTTCAAGGAGCACATGTCCTCCTCCCACAGGAAGGCCCATGGCAAGGTCATGATGAGCCTGGCCAGGGTATGCTCCATTTCCATGTTTGTCTACCTTTTCATGGTCATGCTCGTGTTTATCCACGGCAAGGATTATGCGAGCTTCGGCGGAGGATGGGGAGCCTGGTACCTGGTGGAGATACTCGGGTTTGTATTGCTGCCCTGCCTGCTTTTCCTGTTCGGATACAAGCAGGCCAATCTGACGCTGATCAGGGTGGCGGCTGCGATGAGCATTGTGGGGATCATCCTTAACAGGTTGAACATCTCCACGATCTCCTTCAACTGGTTCGACCATTCCCTGCACTGGCCCACATGGATGGAAATGGTGGTCAGTGTAGCCGTCATATTTGTACAATTGCTGGTATTCAGATGGATCGTAAGAAGAATGCCCGTGTACAGGGAATCGCCCGGATGGGTGAGCAATTTAGGGAAACAAAAAAGATCATTGGAAACAACAAATAAATGGAGGAATAAGAAATGGAAGGCTTCAGCTTAGTGGATATCTACGAAACCAAAGGAGCAGAATACCTGTTCGTCATTGGCTACCTGGTCGTCCTGATCATTTTCTGGCGCTTGATGCGCAATCCGGGCAAGGTGCTCCGGCAGATCAGGGATGCGATCGGCACACTCTCTGCCAAGGTCCTGAGAGTCCCCCAGGGCATTTATTTCAATCAAAACCATACCTGGGCCCACCTGGGCGAATCAGGGGCAGCCAGGGTAGGGGTGGATGATTTCCTTCCACATGTGATCGGGGACCTGCAGTTGTCCGGTTTGAAGGAGCCGGGCGATTCCATCAAGAAAGGGGAGCTCCTGGCCGAAATTTTGCAGGATGGAAAACAGTTGAAAGTTTTTTCACCCATCTCTGGTGAGGTGCTTGAAACAAACACCCTGGTGGTGGAGCATCCGGACATGATCAACGAGGATCCTTACCAACAAGGCTGGTTGTACCAGGTCAAACCCTCCAACTGGATGAAAGAGACCCGTTCTTTTTTGCTCGGTGAGAAAGCGACCGAGTGGTCGGAAAAGGAAGTGACCCGATTCAAGGATTTCCTGAGCATGGGAGCCATGCAGAAATACGCTTCCGAGCCTGCCATGGTGATGCTCCAGGACGGTGGGGAGATCAGGGACCAGGTCATGTCGGAACTTCCCGGGGAGGTCTGGGAGGACTTCCAGGAAGAGTTCCTCAACGGATGAATAAAGTTACATGGTCTGGCATGAATTTTCCAGATTGCA
>CBDTYO010000298.1:0-5276 GCA_965364615.1 uncultured Bacteroidia bacterium | reverse complement strand
CAATGTTCCCTATGTGCCTGAAGCTATTTCCGGGGAAATCCTGGTGGTGGGGGGAGGCATTGCCGGGTTGTCTGCCGCCTGGCAGGGGGCGGCGGCCGGCTACGGGGTGCACCTGGTGGAAAAAACAGACCGGCTGGGGGGATATGCAGGCAGGATCCACCGTACCCCCTACAATGACATTGATCTGGAAGCGATGATCCGGGAAGTGTCGGAGCACCCCCGCATACACATACACCTGGAGACTGGCATCGAGTCTGTTGCGGGTGAACCAGGCAATTTTACCGTGCGCCTGGACACAGAGCAAGGCTCCCTGCTCCGGGTGGGATCGCTGATCACTGCCACAGGATGGAAACCCTATGATCCGCATAAACTGTCTGCACTGGGCTATGGCTCTCCCAGGGTAAAAAGCCTGGAGGAATTCGAGGCAAGCGTGGCGGACCAGCAGGTGCCCGACAGGGTGCTTCTGGTTTTGTGCGCAGGGTCGCGGGACGAGGAGCACCTGGCTTATTGTTCCTCCTATTGTTGCGGAGCAGCGCTCAAACAGGCCCTGTACATCCGGGAGACGAATCCCCGGGCGCAGGTGTATATCCATATTCATGACCAAAGGCGTGGTAGAATCGGTCACTGATCATGGCGGGGAAGTACAGGTGGTGGTCGGGGAGTCCTTGTTCGAACAGCAGATCACCCTGGCGGCGGATCTGGTGGTGCTGGCCACAGGCATGGTGCCCAATACCACCACCGACCTGAAGTTGCAATACAGGCTGGGAGAAGGCCTGCCGGAGCTTGCCTATGAATTCTCAGACTCTCATTTCATCTGTTTCCCCTATGAGACCAGGCGGACAGGCATCTATGCCGCCGGTACGGTCAGGGCTCCCATGGACATGGAAATGAGCCAGGAGGATGGGGCCGGTGCCATGATGAAGGCCATCCAGTGCATCGAGAGTGTGAAAAGGGGAGAGGCCGTTCATCCCCGGGCTGGGGACAGGACCTTTCCTGAGTTGTATATGGAACGCTGTACCGACTGCAAAAGGTGTACCGAGGAGTGTCCCTTTGGCTCCTATGATGAAACCGAGAAGGGCACTCCCTTGCCCAATCCCGCCAGGTGCCGCAGGTGCGGGATTTGTGTGGGCTCCTGCCCCGAAAGGGTCATTGGTTTTTCGGATTTCTCCATCAACAGTGTGTCGGCCATGATCAAAGCAGTGCATGTGCCGGACGAATTTGAAGAGAAACCCAGGGTGTTGGTGTTTGTCTGTGAGAACGATGCCTACCCGGCACTGGATGCGGCGGGAGTTCAGCGCCTGAAAATAAGTCCCTTTGTCAGGATCATTCCGGTGCGTTGCCTGGGCTCGGTGAACAAAGTCTGGATTTCGGATGCCCTTTCCCATGGCTATGACGGCATCCTTCAGATTGGCTGCAAACCCGGTGACGATTACCAGTGTCACTTCATCCATGGAAGTGAACTGACCGAGCAGCGGGGAGAGAACCTGCAGGAAACCCTGGAGACCATGATGCTGGAACCCGAAAGAATACAAACGCGCTTTGTGGAGATCACAGCCTTCCATGAAATACAGTCCATCATCAACGACTATGTGGAGGAATTGGAACTGATCGGGCCCAATCCATTCAAAGACATGTAATGGGGATGATCACGCCTGACATAGAATTCAAGCGGAAGCTGGGAAGGCTGAGCGGAGCCAGGCTGAGCCAGTGCATGCAGTGCGGAAATTGCTCGGCCGTATGTTCCCTGGCTCCCGCGGAAAGGCCTTTTCCCCGCAAGGAAATGCTGTGGTCGGCCTGGGGCCTGAAGGAGCAACTGATCGGGAATGCGGATATCTGGCTTTGTCACCAATGCGGCGATTGCAGCACCTATTGTCCCCGCGATGTGAAACCTGCCGATGTGATCTCGGCCGTCCGGCTGCAGAGCTATGCACACTATGCGCGTCCCCGCTTTCTGGGCAAAATGCTTGCTTCGCCCGGCTGGTTGCCGGCTGCCCTGGCCTTACCTGTGTTGGTCATCATGGCCATTCTATCCCTGGCCGGGACCTTTCGGATACCTGAGGGACCGGTGGATTATTCGGCCTTTTTTCCGCATGTGTGGCTGAATTCGACCTTTTCCGCCATCACCCTGTTTTTTTACCTGCTGGCCTTCCTGGGCCTGGGCCGCTTCTGGAAGGATATGAAAAAACTGAACCCTCCCGGGGAACAAGGCAGGACGAGGCTGCCCTTCTTCAAGGTACTGGGAGAGATACTTTCCCATTCCAGTTTCGCAGCCTGCGGATCGCGGCAGTGGCGGAAGTGGGCCCATATGCTGCTCTTTTTCGGATTTGCCCTGCTGATCCTGGTCACGCTCTATGCCATATGGGCCACCGTCAGCCATAACTACCCGCTTCCCCTGTCCAACCCCTTTAAAATTGCAGGAAATGTAGCCTCGCTCATGATCTACTCCGGTTTGGGCATCATGGCTTTTCAGCGTTTGACCCACAGGGATGTTTTTGGGAAGAGCACCTATGCAGACTGGTTGCTGCTGGTGGCCATTGCCCTGCTGACCCTTTCAGGGACCCTGGTGCAACTGGCCCGTTTCGGGGACTGGACCGTGGCCTATCACCTCTATTTCTTTCACCTGGTGTCCGTCTGGTTTGTGATCATGTACCTGCCCTTCACCAAGCTGGGTCACATTTTTTACCGCACCACAGCCTTGCTCTATGCACGTTCTATCGGGCGAAAGTAAGCGGGGGAAGGAACCTGGGGCCGGGAATCAGGAATTTTCCTTGCTGTAATGATTCAATACATTGCGCACGGAGCCGTGAAGGAGCAAAAGCCGTCTCGATTCCTCCAGGTCCAGTCCCAGTTCATCGCTGATCATCCTTGATCCGCGGTCCACCAGCTTGGCATTGGTCAGCTGCATGTCCACCATCTTATTTCCCTTGACCCGCCCCAGCTTGATCATGGTGGAAGTGGTGATCATGTTGAGAATCAGTTTTTGTGCGGTCCCTGATTTCATCCGGGTACTGCCGGTCACAAACTCAGGACCCACCAGGGCTTCCAGGGGAATTTCCGCAGCTTCGGCCAGTTGGGTTTGGGGATTGTTGGTGATGCAGCCGGTGAGAAGGCCATGCTTCCTGGCATCCCTTACGGCCCCTACGACATAGGGGGTGCGCCCCGAGGCTGCAATGCCCACCAGCACATCGTTCTTTCCAGGCTTGTAAGGGGCCAGGTCCCGCCAGGCGCCATGGGGGTCATCCTCCGCAGATTCAACGGCCTTGCGGATGGCTGTGTCTCCCCCTGCAATCACCCCGATCACAATATCATAGGGCACCCCAAAGGTAGGAGGGATCTCCGAGGCATCCACCACCCCAAGCCTTCCGCTGGTGCCTGCTCCCACGTAAAACAAACGGCCCCCGTTCAGGATCCTGGGAATGATGCCTTCCACCAGTTTTTCAATGTCCGGAATGATCTCGTGTACCGCACGGTGCACCGTGCTGTCTTCCCGGTTGATATTCTGCAGAAGCTCGTTCACAGACATCTTCTCCAGGTTGTCGTACATGGATGCCGATTCGGTAATGGAAGAGGCCAGGCCTTTTTTTAAGCCCCGTGTTTTTTGATGGAATTCCACCAATCCTTCGATGGGTGCAGCAATGATCTTTTTGCATTTCAGCTGGTGCTTTTGCAGCACTTCCTCCAGGATTTCTCTGAAATGGAATGCCACTGAACCTGCAAAACCGATGTCCATGGAGGAGTAATTGCTGTACTTGGAGATGTTCTTGTCCACAAAATCCTCGAAGGCCCGGGAGACAATATCCCTGACCTCAGGGCCATCTATGTGTTTGGCGGCTACCCTGGTGAGGGAAGCCAGGTAACGATTGGCATGGGGTTTCTGGTAGACGTTCTCCAGGATTTCGTCCATGCTCAATCCCTCTTCATCGATGATGGATTTCCTGAGCGAATCACTGAGGTTCCTCTTGTGGAGGGCATTCACCAGCCGTTTTCCAATGTCTGTTCCTCCTCCTTCATCTCCCAGGGAATATCCCATGGCAGGCACCTTGTCAGAGATCTCCCCATGGAGATAGAGACCGGAATTGGAACCGGTGCCCAGGATGCAGGCAATGCCATCCTGGTCCTGGAACAAGGACCTGGCTACGCCCAATAAGTCATCATTCACCTGGATATAAGGGTGTACCCCGATCCTCTGTTGCAGCTGTTTCCGTAGGACATCCTTCATCTCCTGGTTGGCCACGCCCGAACCGTAAAAATAAACCTCCAGGATGCTTCTCTCCCTGCCGGCCAGATCCAGTTTTGTCAGCTCCTGTTCAATTTCCTCCTCACTGGAATGGTAAGGATTGATCCCGCGGGTCGACAGGACCCTGATTTCCTTTCCATCGATCAGTCTCCAGTCGGTTTTGGTCGATCCGCTATCTGCTATCAATATCATGATCATATGAATGATGTATGACAAATTTCCAGATAATATTCGTAAATTGCAATACCGTTGATCTTTGCCCAGAAGAATTCTTGATGCATCACAACACACTGATTGTTAAGCGGCAACGACTTTTGCTCATGGTTCTTTTTATGGGATTTCTGCTGCCTGTTCTGAAGGCACAGATTCCCAAAAGGGAATTCAGAGGGGTCTGGGTGGCCACCGTGGCCAACATTGACTGGCCCTCCAGGCCCGGATTGAGCACTTCGCAGCAAAAGGGAGAGATCCTGGACATCCTGGACAAACACAAAAGCAACGGGATCAACGCCATCATCCTGCAGGTGCGACCCACCGCCGATGCCCTATACCCAAGCGATCTGGAACCCTGGTCCCGTTTTCTTTCGGGAGAACAGGGAGTGGCCCCCGAACCTTTTTACGATCCCCTGGAATTCTGGATCCTTGAAGCACACAGGCGCGGCATGGAGCTTCATGCCTGGTTCAATCCCTACAGGATAACGCTTGATACCGCCGATGTACTGATCGATGAACACATCATCCATTCACATCCCGAGTGGCTTTTCACCTATGGGGACCGAAGCTATTTTTCCCCGGCCCATCCACAGGTTTGGGATTTCGTGACCCGGGTGGTGGTGGATGTGGTCCGTAGATACGATGTGGATGCCATTCATTTTGACGACTATTTTTATCCTTATCAGATCGAAGGGCAGGAACTGCCGGACAGCCTTGAATTTCAAAAGTTTGGAGGAGAATTCTATCCTGACAGGATCGAAGACTGGAGGCGGCAGAATGTGACCACCATCATTTCGATGCTCTCGGAAGACATCAAAAATGAGAAACC
>CBDTYO010000297.1:0-5333 GCA_965364615.1 uncultured Bacteroidia bacterium | reverse complement strand
TCTCGATATCCATGAATACCATATGTATCTTCTCGGTGGTGAGGATATCAATGGCCTGCTGACCATCTTCAGCCAGCACCGCTTCATGCCCGGTCAGTTTTATCAACTCGGAAAGCAGGTAACGGTTGGTATATATATCGTCCACGACAAGGATTCTCAGCATCGCTCAGGTCTTTCAAACCGGGACCCCAAAAGTAGAAAAATATTGACTAAATTACGTGCTTACAGCAGGACTGCATGTTAGAACTGGAAAAAAAGGAGATGCTTTTCCGCTACAGTGCCATTGGATTTGTAGTGGGTTTTGCGCTGACCGTGACCGACTATGCCCTCCTGCTGTATTCGGGGGATACCCCTTTTTCATTTGCTGCCGTATGGGAGCTACACCGGACACATCCGGCAGTCTATCTATTGGATGTGCTGGCTTTGCCCGGTCTGGTCATTGGCGCCCTCACCGGCCACTGGAGATATAAACAATTGCATTCATTGTCAGAAAGGATCCGGCAGGAGACCGGCAAGAATGAAGAAATCAAGGAATTCACCCATTCTCTGATCGCAGGTGACCTCACCCATGATATTTCCCTGAAGCACATTGAACAAAGTCTCTCAGATGCCCTGTACAAACTCAGGGACAGCCTGAAGAAAAACCGGGAAATGGAAACGCTGCGACGCCTGGATGAGCGTCAGAGAAACTGGACATCCGAAGGTCTGGCGGAGTTTGGGGACATCCTGCGCACCCATTCCATGGATATGGAGGGCATGGCATATTCGGTCATTTCCAGGCTGGTCAGGTACCTTGATGCCAACCAGGGGGCCATTTTTCTTACCGGTCAGGAGCAGGACGGGCCCTGCCTGGACATGGTGGCGTGTCATGCCTATGACCGGAAAAAATTCCCGGACAAGCGCATAGCCTGGGGGGAGGGTCTCATTGGTGCTGCCGCCATGGAGAAAAAGGGGTATTATACGGACCGGATCCCGGACGGTTACCTCAGCATCACATCCGGACTGGGCAAGGCCAATCCCCGTTACCTCCTGATCGAACCCCTTATCTGGAACAAGCAGGTATTTGGGATCGTGGAGATTGCCTCATTCAATCCCCTGGAAGAGTATCAGATCCAGTTCGTGGGTCGTGTGGCGGAAAATATTGCCACCACCATCAACAACATGGAGAGCAACCTCAGGACGGAACAGCTGCTCAAGGAAACACGTGCCCAGGCAGATCAACTGGTGCTCCAGGAAGACCAGGTGCGGCAGAACATGGAAGCCCTGAAGTTGCTCCAGGAAGAAGGTGCCAAGCAGGCAGAAATTTTCATCAGCTTCACCAATACCGTGAATCACACCCTCATGCGCGCCGATTATGATACCCAGGGCCACTTGCTTTATGCCAATACCAAATTTCTGAAAAAGCTGGGGTACTCTGGAAACAGGGAGGTGGAAGGCAAACACATCTCCATGTTTATCCATGAAAAGGACCAGAGCTGGTTTCATTCCCTGTGGGAAGGACTTGCCCAGGGCGGCAGGCACTTTGAAGGCTATATGAAGCATGAAACCAAACTGGGACAGGACCTGTGGACCATGGCTACCTATACCTGCGTCAGGCGCGATGATGGCAGTGTGGAGAAAATCCTGTTCCTGGCCATTGATTCCACCGAACAGAAAAAACAAAGCATCGATTATGAAGGCCAGATCGATGCCATTGACCGCCTGAATGCCAAAGCCATCTTCTCCCCTGACGGAAGGCTTCAGACGAACAACTCCCTGTTTTCCAAGTCATTCAAATATGCTGAGATGGAGCTGGCCCAGATGAATGTTTTTGATTTTTTCGCAACCGGCCAGCAGGAACGGTTCAACGAGATCTGGGAGAAGGTCATCCTGGGAGAAGCCTTTCAGGGACAGCTAATGATGCAAAGTAAATTCGAGGAAGCCTTGTGGTTCAGGGCCACCTTCCTCTCGGTCAACGACATGTACGGAGAAGTGGAGAAGGTGATCTTCCTGGCCAATGAGATCACCAAGGAAAAGGAAATGGAGCTGGCCTCCAGGAAACAGTATGAAAAGTTGATCAGAAAAGAGGAAGAACTCCGTCTGGCCAGCCTGGATCTCAAGAAAAAGCTTGAAAGTGCCAGCAAGCAGCGGGAGCAGGAAAAGCTGAAGTTTGAAAAGCATGTGAAGCAGTACATCCATGTACTGGAGGAGCTTCCATTCAGTGTGCTTACCATCAACAACCTGGGCCGTGTGCTGTTCTTCAATAAGCATGCGGAGAAGCGGTGGAAAAAGAAACAAAAAGAGGTCCTTGAATCCAAGGCGGAGTTGCTCTTCCCAGGAAAAATCTCATCGGATATCATTGCCTCCTTTGTGGATCCTGCCAGGACCAAAAGAGCAGGTATCCATGAAGATCAGATCCTGGAAATACCTGGCCGGACGCCCGAGAAAAAATCAGTCATGCTGATCCGCACAGACCTCAAGGAAGAGCTGCTGTATACGATGATCATTCTGTGATCCAGGAAATGATCTCCTCACTTTCAGGATCTTTCTTGGGGGCAAAATGGCCCACCAGCCTTCCATTTTCATCGATGAGATATTTTTGGAAGTTCCATTTCACCTTGCTGTTCCGATATCCATGGTCCTTGCCGGAGGTAAGCCATTGATAAAGGGGATGTATATTTCTTCCCTTGACTGATATTTTGGACATCATGGGAAAACTTACCTGGTAGGTGGTGCTGCAAAAGGCAGCAATTTCCTCGTTGCTGCCGGGCTCCTGCCTCAAAAAATCGTTGCTAGGAAAACCGATCACCGCAAATTTTTCACCCCCGTATTTCTTATACAGTTTTTCCAATCCCTCATATTGCGGTGTGAATCCGCATTTGGAAGCGGTGTTTACCACCAGCACCTTTTTGCCCTTAAGCGCGGATAGCGGGAAGGGATTTCCCTGGATGTCCTCCACCGTAAAATCGTGAAAAGTTTTTGGTTCCATCTAGGCTTGTTTAAACATTAATGTTAAATGGTTAAACATACAAAACAGGAACATGTTCAAGTATTTCCCTTATTTTTATACCTGATTCATCCTGATGCATGTTCAATATGAAATACGGGCACATGGCCGGGTCCAGGGAGTGGGCTTCAGGGCTGCTGCGCGGAACCAGGCCAGGAGACTGAACCTCACGGGGTGGGTGGAGAACCAGAGCGACGGTTCGGTGAAGATCCGGGTCTGCGGGAAACAAGAAATGTGCAACCAGTTCATACACTGGTGCAGGACAGGAAGCGGATACAGCTGGGTGGAAAGACTGGACATCCAGGAGATGCCTGCGGAGGTATTCAGTGCCTTTACCATCCGGTATTAGCTTCGGGACCTCAAGCGCCTGGCCAGAGCCAGAAGTCCGCTGAATGTGAGCCAGGCCGTAAGCAAAAGGATCACGGCGGAAATAATGACCAGGAGATATTCCCCCTGGACCAGGAAACCGGCCAGGTTTTCCACCATGGCCCAGAGGGTAAGTACCAGGATCACCCACATGGGGATCAGGGTATATATGACCGGGACCTTCCTGGAGGCCAGGTAGACCGTTACCACTCCCAGGGCCAATGCCGCCATCAACTGATTCAGGGACCCGAACAGGGGCCATAAGACCATGGCCCCCTGACCTCCGGGTTTGAAAAAAGTCATGGCTCCTGCTGCCAGAACGATCAGCAAGGTGGCCATGTAGCGGTTGTTCAAGGGCTTGCTGATTTCGCCCTGGCTGTTGGTGAAAATCTCCTGCAGGGATATGCGCTGGATCCTGGCAGCGGAATCAAGGGTGGTATTGGCAAAGGATACGATGAAGACCACCACAAAGGCAGCTCCGTATTTCACCGGAATTCCCAGGGAGGAAAACAGGTTGGCAGATCCAAGGATAAAAGCATCCAGCCTGGCAGTTAGCCCGTTGGCAGAGGACCAGGAAGCATAGTGATGCTGGTAGGCCTGCACCCCTGAGAAAAACTGGCCATCCGCCTCGAGTCCCATCCCAAGACCCGCTCCTGCAGCCACAATGACCAATACTGCCAGAAAGCTTTCGGTCAGCATGGCTCCGAAACCAATGGGAAGGGTATGTTGCTCGCGGTCCACCTGTTTGACCGTGGTTCCCGAACTGGCCAGCGAGTGGAAACCTGATATGGCACCACAGGCAATCACAATGAAAAGCAGCGGTGCCAGCTGGGGAACATCCGACCCGGCCTCAAAGGCATATTCGTTGATCGGCGGGGCGGAAAACCGGGGATGGGCCACAATGATTCCCAGGATCAGAAATACCATGGCCACCATCAACTGGTGGGAATTGATGTAATCCCGGGGCTGAAGCAGTTTCTGGACCGGAAGGGTGGAAGCAAAAAAGACATATACGAACAAGGCCACGCACCAGGCCACCACGTTGACTCCATGGCTCCAGGGCAGGGCAATGGGAAGCCTCACTCCCACCAGGACAAAAGCATAAAGCAGCAGGAGGGCCATGAGGGAATAGAGGAGGTCATTTTTTCCTTTCCTGATCTCTTTTCCCAGCCAAATGGCCACAGGGATCTGTGCCCATACCGGGATGACTGACTCGGGATACAGGACAAACAACGAACCAACGATCATGGCAAAGACGGCCAGCACAATGAAAAGAAGCAACTGCATGATAAATTGCAGGGCGTAGCGGGTAGAGGGACTGATGATCTCGCCGGTAAGTTCCCCGATGGATCTGCCCCCATTCCTGGCCGACACCACCAGGGTGGTGAAATCGTGCACGGCTCCCATGAAAATGCTGCCCAGGAAAACCCAAAGAAAGGCTGGAAGCCATCCCCATATGATGCCTATGGCCGGTCCGACGATGGGACCCAGACCCGCAATGGTGGTGAAGTGGTGACCGAAAACAATGTGGGGTTTGGTGGGCACAAAATCGATGCTGTCCTTGTACCGGTGGGCGGGCATCAGGTTCCCGGCCGAAAGCCGGAAGAGCTTATTGCCCAAAAACCGTCCATAGAAGCGGTAGGCAAGCAGGTATCCCGCCAGTGCCAGCAATACCAGGAGAAGGCTGTTCATCTGCGTTAAATCGAATCAAAATCATCGCTGGGGATCCAGCCCTCCCGTCCATCCAATACCCTGATGTTTTGCCATCCGGAGACTTCCTCACTTACCTGGACTTTGGTGCCTTCGTGCAGGACGAACAGTTCCGTTCCACTCTCACTGGGAGAACTTCTGACTACCACCGAAGGGGCCAGAATGATGCCCGCATCCGGATCCACAATCTCGCGGTGCCTGGAAGCAGCCGATGAAAAGGCCAGGAAAAAAAGCAGCAAGGATGCCACGGCTGAGATGAATCCGGCTTTTT
>CBDTYO010000296.1:0-5334 GCA_965364615.1 uncultured Bacteroidia bacterium | reverse complement strand
AATAGACTCTATACGGTGCCAAATCTATAAAAAAATAATTAAACACAAAATTATGTTCAACTCAACATTCATGGGCGCTCCAGAAGGATTTCCCCGGATTTTTCGACCAGATGCACAAAAGCCATTGAATGTGTTTCACAACAGCTTGCTGTATATCGCTGTTTATGTGAGTGTTATACCAAGTATTTTTCGTTTGGTCATTTTTCAACCAAAACACTGAGTTGGGCTATTTAGACTGATTTTTCATAGTCGTTCACCCCCGCGATGTGCGTCGTTCGCCCTGTTTATAAGCATTTGTGACTTCAGATTATGTAAATTTTCTTACATTTGACGTCCTTGATAGGGAATTATCATTGAGTAAAGAAACTAAATCAATATGTTAAACCTAAAACCATCTTACATGAAAAGGTTACTTTTTTTCCTTACCATCTGCATGGTGAGCCTGGGTTTGTATGCCCAGAACCTGACCATTAGCGGTGTAGTCACACAGGCGGAGGACGATACGCCCCTGCCCGGTGTTAGTATCGTGGCTGTGGGAACTACCATCGGAGCCATCACGGACTTCGAAGGGAACTATTCCATCACGGTCCCCGAATCTGTGTCCACCCTCAGATTCACTTTTGTGGGCCTGCGGACCGAGGAGATTGCCATCGGTTCACAGACCACCATCAATGTGGCCATGGTGCCCAGCACCGAAGCCCTCGATGAAGTGATCGTGGTGGGTTACGGAACCAAGCGAAGAGGATCGATCACTGGTTCCATCGGAACCGTGAAATCCGAAAAAATAGAACAGATCCCCGTGGGGAGTTTTGATGCCATGCTGCAGGGCCAGGTGGCCGGTATGCAGGTCATTACCAACTCGGGTGCTCCAGGTGCCAATGCCACGGTCAGGATCCGGGGGGTCAGCTCGCTGAATGCAGGTACCCAGCCCTTGTATGTTATGGATGGGGTGCAGATCACTTCGGGTGATTTTTCTGCATTGAATCCCAATGACATCGAAAACATCAGTGTATTGAAGGATGCCTCGGCCACCTCCATCTACGGATCGAAAGGAGCCAACGGGGTCATCATCATCACCACCAAACGCGGAAGGAACAACCAGCAAACGGAAATCCTGTTCCGGACCATGTTCGGGCAATCGGTGATCTCCACCGATCAGTTTGAGATGATGAATTCCAATCAGAAAATAGATTATGAGATCGATCTGGGCATCAGGGATCCCAATAACCCGGAGAACGATGCCCTCCGCCAGGTGAATACCAACTGGAGGGATGAGTTGTTCCAGAATGCTCCCCTGAGCTCTTACGAACTTTCAGCCCGGGGCGGGAACGAGAAAACCGCTTTCTATATTTCCGGAGGGTATTATTACCAGGATGGTATCCAGTACCGTTCTGACCTCAGGCGCTATTCGGCCAGGATCAACATCGATCACACGGCTTCGGACAAGCTGAAGCTGGGTGTCCACCTGACCGGGGGTTATGAGGAGCTGCAGAACCCTGTTCTGGCCAGCAACAACATCTATAACCTGACTTTCAGGGCTTACCTGGAAAATCCCTATGTGAAGCCCTATCGCGACGATGGTTCCTATACCACACCCGCAGACGGACTGAAATGGGCCAATCCCATCCAGCAGCTGGATTTGAACGACGAGCTGGACGGACGCCTGAAAGTGGTGGGCAATGTATATGCGGAATACGACATCCTGCCTTTCCTGAAGTTCAGGTCCACACTGGGAGCTGACTTCTCCGATTACGTGAATTACGGTTACCTCCATCCCGAATCGGCCTGGGGTAGCTCCAATAACGGGGAGGTATACAGGCAGTTCAGCCGCAATTTCAGGCTGACCAACACCAACCTGCTTACCTTTGATAAGTCCTTCGGAAGCCATAACGTGAATGCCTACGTGGGTCAGGAATCCATCAGTTTCAACAATGAGTTTTTCGAGACCGAAGGTTTTTCTCTGCCCAACAACGTCATCAAGGTACTGAATGGTACCGCCCAGGTGGGTGATGACTGGCAGGGTAACATTACCGAGTACTCCGTGCTTTCCTTCTTTGGAAACGCCAGTTACAATTATGACCGCAAGTATTTCATCGATGCCAGTTACCGGAGGGATGGTTCCTCCCGTTTTGGTCCCGATAACCGCTGGGCCAATTTCTGGTCCGTGGGTGCGCAGTGGGATATGAAACGTGAAGGTTTCCTGGCCAACGTGGATTTCCTCAGCCAGATGAAAATCAGGGGTAGTGTGGGTACCACAGGTAACTACAACATCGGTAACTACAACCACCTCCAGCTCTATTCCTTCTCAGGGGCCTATTATGACCTGAATGCCAGTTTCCCCAGCGAGCCCGGTAATACCGGACTGACCTGGGAGAAAGTAAGGCTCAGCAGTGTGGCCCTTGACTTTCAACTGATCAACCGCCTGGGCCTGATCGTGGAGATTTATGAAAAGCTGACCACAGACATGCTGTCCGATGTGCCGTTTTCCCTGACTACCGGATTTAATTCGGGCTGGGACAACATTGGCAAGATGCGTAACAGGGGAATTGAATTGACCGCCAACTTTGACATTCTCCGGACTTCGGACTTTGTGATTAACCTGGATGCCAACGTGGCCTACAACCAGAATGAGATCATTGAGCTGTACGATGGCAAGGAAGAGGTACCACCCTCAGCCGGATCGGACTGGATCCATGCAGTGGGCAGGCCTTACGGTTCCTGGAAAATGGTTGAATATGTAGGGGTGAATGCCGCCAACGGGGAAAGGATCTACCTGGATGTGGACGGCAATCCCACCAACCAGTTCCTGGTGAGCAATACCCGGTATGTGGATAAAAGCTGGGTAGCTCCCTGGCAGGGTGGTTTTACCATCAATGCTTCGTGGAAGGGCCTCAGTGCTTCTGCTTTCTTCACCTGGGTACAGGGCAAATACATGGTGAACAACACCAGGTACTTCATGGAATCCAACGGTCAGTTTGCAGCCTACGGACAATCCGTGAAAATGCTGAATGCCTGGAAGCAACCGGGTGACATCACCGATGTTCCCAAGGCGGACTTTGCCAACTACTTCGATACCAGGCTTCTGGAAGATGCATCCTTCATGCGTCTGAAGAACCTGACCATATCCTATACCATCCCTCAGAAATGGGCCGAGGCGAGCAGGGTATTTAAGTCCTTCAGGGTATATGCCCAGGGGCAAAACCTGTTTACCTGGACCAAGTACCTGGGATTCGACCCGGAATACGATGCTGCCTATGAATTGGGACAATATCCGCATGTCAAGACCATCAGTTTCGGTATTGATGCAGGATTTTAATTTTTAATACCTACAGAAAGATGAAAAAACTAAGTATAATATTGGTAGTAATGCTGTTCATGGTATCTGCCTGTGAGGACTTTCTTGTAAAAAATCCCTACGACGAGGTAGCTACGGAACTTGCCATTCAAAACCTGGAAGATGCCAAAGTGGCACTTAACGGGGTATACTCCGGATTTAAATCCGCTTCCTACTACGGGAGGAATTTTGTGGCCTATGCCGATGTGCAGGCCGATGTGGTTCAGTCTGTGATCGGATATTCCAACCAGCTGGGCGAGATCTACAAATGGTCCTACCTGTCCGATAACGGCGGGATCACCAATGCCTGGGACCTGATGTATACAGTGATTGTCAGGGCCAGCAACGTGATCGATGCCCTTCCCAATATCGAAGGCGATGCGGCTGAGCTGGCCCAGATTGAAGGGGAAGCCAGGCTGGCCAGGGCCATTGCGCATTTTGACCTGGTGAAAGCCTTTGCCAAGGCCTATACCCAATCCAATCCCGGCGTGGATCTGGGGGTTCCGATTGTGGAGACCTTTGCCATTGCAGAGCCTGAGAGGAACACCATCCAGGAGGTCTATGACTTCATCCTGGCCGAGGCAGCCACAGCGGCTAACCTCATGACCGACAACGGGGCTGACGATGTGGCCAGTGTTTTCCTGACCCCTGTCACTGCCGAAGCTTTCATGGCCAGGGTAAACCTGTATATGGGCAACTGGAGCGATGCGGTGGACCATGCCACCAATGTCATTGACAATGCCAACTACGGCCTGGCCACTGATTCTGCAGGGTATGCAGACATGTTCCTGAACGACGTGGGTCCGGAAGTCATTTTCCGCGTGGGTCTTACCAAGGCCGATTACAACGGCAGGTTCATTGGATATAACTATTACAACAGTTCCCAGGGTCTTCCCAACTCGGACTATATCCCGTCACAGTGGATCCTGGATGCATTCACTGCCAATGATATCCGCAGGGACATTGTATTCAAGTTCAGCGATACCAAATTTGGCTGGGATTGGGACCTGGTGTGGAAGTATCCAGGAAATCCCCTGTTCTATGATGATCCGGCGGTAACCACCAATGCGAACATGTACAAGATGTTCCGGGTGTCTGAGATGTACCTGATCAGGGCCGAAGCCAACGCCGAACTGGGCAATGATGCCCTGGCCGCTCAGGACTACAATGACCTGAGAAGCAACCGCATCGAAGGATATATTACTGAGGATCTCACTGGTCAGGCATTGAAAGATGCCATCTGGGAAGAACGTCAGCGGGAACTCTGTTTTGAGGGCCACCGTTTGTGGGACCTGAAGCGCAAGGGACTGGGATTCACCCGTGTGCCCGTGGTTCATCCCGTGGAAGGCACCATCACCAATCCCGGCCCAAGCCAGAGTGAACTCTCTGTGACGGCGGACGATCTGAGGTGGCAATGGCCCATTCCGGATGAGGAGTTGAAAGCCAATGAGAATATCACTCCCAACCCAGGTTATTAATGATAAAATGCAAACCATCATGAAAAATATAACAATCAAACTATTGTCCATTTTCGCCGTGGTCCTTCTGTTGAATGGCTGTGGTGAAGCAGACCCGATTCTATATGACGGTCCCACGTTTGTAAGCTTTACCGACGGGGTAGTGGGTGATTACTTTGTTCAGGCGGACAATACCCCCTATCCGATTACCGTCGGCATACCTGCTCCTGCATCCAGTGATGTGACAGTGAACCTGAATGTGGTATATGCCTCCGGCACTGCGGGGACCCATTACGATGTGCCCAGCTCGGTGACCATACCGGCGGGTGCGGTGACCGCCACATTTGATGTATCCGGTTATTTCGAGAACTTGTCCGGTAGAAAGGATACCCTGGTCATTGAGCTGGCGAGTTCGCAGATTGCCAACTTCGATACGGAATACACCCTCTACCTGCAGCAGTTCTGTCCCTTCGACATCAATGATTTTGTGGGAGCCTGGACCGCTTATGAACAGTCCGATTACGAGGCGGCGCTGGAGTCGGT
>CBDTYO010000295.1:0-5371 GCA_965364615.1 uncultured Bacteroidia bacterium | reverse complement strand
CTCGGCTCGCTGTGTGACTTGCGGGCCAGCACCAGCGACACCATGATTGGCTCCCTCGATGACAACTAAATCGGATTCGACTCCCAGGCCATTCAGCCGGGTATTGGTCCTTTCATAGGCATCATGGGAATAGAGATCGCCCTTTCGGAAGAACACAGCATCATCAAGCACCCTGGATTTCAGGTAATTCCCGGAGGAGACTATGTTAAGTTCCCCGTATTGAAGCGTATCGAACTGTACCTGGGCAGAATCGTAGGGCCGGGTAATATGCACAGAGATCCGGTCAATTTCATACCGTGCGAGTGCCTCAGGGGGAAGCTCAGCTTTTCGTAGTATCTCCAGGTCCATCTGGTGCATACCTACACTTGTATCTGCATTCAGGACAATGTAATCCGGAGAAAAATAGAAGAAGCCCAGGTTCTGTATCTGCTGTGAAAACTCATTTCTCGCCCGGGTGAGTTTATCCAGGTTAAATTGTTCGCCTTCCTGAATACCTTCCTCCACGGGATTTGTGTAAAGCATTGTGTCCATGGAATTCTCATCCAATTGAATCTCAATCTTGCGGTAGGTATAGGGGGGCGAAAGCTCCACATAATAGGATACCCTGGCCTTTTGGGCATTCCGCGAACTCGTATCCACCACCGACCAGGCATGGGCCTGAAAGTATCCCTGGTCAAAGAGGTCGCTTTCTATCTTCTGTGCCCGGAGTCCCGGGTTCACGTCGCTGACAAGTACCGGTTTGCTTGCCAGCGTTTTGTATACCCAGCTTCCAAATTTCTTTTCCTGGTCCACCTTCCAGTAATTAGTTACCCACAACCCAATGGGCGGCAAAATGCGCCTTCCAAGCAGTCCATTGTTGACCTTAAAATCAGTGGCCGATTTCACATAGTTCTTCACAGAGGAGGTCTTCATTCCTTTTTGTGTCTCCTGAATGACTACCTTTTGCCGTCCGGTGTACAATACCTGATCCTCGGCCAGAAAACGGGTATTTGAACACCCCGCTGTTAACAGGCTGGATAGGATGATATATGTAGCCATGCGGGACCTCATTCCTCTCCCTTTCTCAGCCTGTTTACTTTTCTCTTCTCCTCGCGCTTCCAGATATCGCTCAGGTGCCTGTGCCTCTTTCTGATGAAAAACCCAATAGGTGTGTTCGTTGTATATTTTCAGAAATTTGGTGGCTGCCGAATCCAGGCTGTATTCCAGGGAAACGTTATTTAAGGGGGCATTGGTAGCCCCTACGGGCTGGTTGATATCCCGCAGCCGACCCGAAACCTCAATGGTGGCCCTGTCGTTGAACAAGAATTTCCGTACCTCATAGGACAGGCTGGTGTTTGTTTGCTCACCGGTGCCCTGGATGGTGGTATAGGTATCGAGTCCGAAGGAAATATCCACGCCTTTGATAACACTCTGGGTCAGTTGATTCAACTGAGAAGCCAATATCTGATTCATTTGCTGACTCATGTAATTGCTGCTGCTGGAAATTCCAGGCAGGTCTATGGTTTCAAACAGGAGGATGGAGATGGCCTGTCGCATTTGTTCTTCCGGACTCAGGGTATTGATGATGCTCATCAGGTACTGGTCGTTGGTGCTGACCGTAAACAAGACGTCCAGGTCGGAAAGTTGCTTGGTCAGCTGGAGGCCCACATCAAATTCCACCGGTCGTTGTTTGCCATCGATGGGATTCTGGTAAGAACTCGAGACCCGGTTCAGGGCCTTAAAATTCAGTTCAGGATTCTCCACCCTTCCATCCCAGCGAATGTATCCCCCTTCAGAGATCCTGAAGGACTTATCCGGCCAGCCCACCAGTTTCAGCTCGGCGGCTCCTTCGCCGATATCATATCGGCCGGATAGACTCATCTGGCTATTATTCAGTATATTATAATTAAGTCTTCCCCCACCCTGCACCTGCAGTTCCAGGTCGTAGATCTTTTTGGACAGATTGACGTTGATGCGGGTGCTCGGGTCTATTTCCACAATGGTCTCCATGGAGGATTGAATCAGGCTGCCCTGGCGGTTGATCACCGGGGATGCCACAGGCACATCCTGAACCCTGTTGCTCTCAAAATTCAGGATTCTCTGACTCTCAGACATGCTGAGGTCTT
Organism: uncultured Bacteroidia bacterium; assembly: GCA_965364615.1. GTDB lineage: Bacteria > Bacteroidota > Bacteroidia > Bacteroidales. The sequence continues at coordinate 3,266 of CBDTYO010000295.1, read as the reverse complement.
CCATGTGGCGGTAGAATACCTCCGTGCCCCTCGACAAGCGGATGGTCCCACGGATGCTCGGCAAATCCAAGGGGCCATTCACTGAAAAATCTGAATCCACAAATATATCCCCGTAAAAAGGAGTGCTTTCATCCCCGCCTTCCCGGCTCATCACCTGAAGTCGTGAGGAGCTGATGTTCAGGTTGGTGTAAACCTGATTGATATTCTCGAAATCCAGGAATCCATCCACCAGCAGTTCATTCCCCGTGGCATCCAGGATCCTGAATTTTTGAAAGAGCAATTTTTCATCCTTCACATACAATCCCTGATCAGGCAACAGGAAGCTAGAATTCAGGGGATCGATTCTTAACTGCACCCCCGAGAATGATAGCTGGCCGTCCACGCGATCACTGCCGGAAGCGTTTGAAGCAGAGAATTCCCCTGAAATATACCCTTTCAGATCAGAAAGTGTTTCGCGGGTAAAAGGTTCGAGGATATTCAACGGGATAAGAGAAAAATCTGACCGAATCTGTATTTCGCCCTCTTCATTGCTCAGCCCCGTCAGGTTCAACCGGGCTGAATCCAGTCTAGCGGATACATCCAGGGAATAATTTGCGGAATCTCCGTAGATCACATGACCCTTGAGCCGGATATCCTCAAAGGTCAGGTCGGAATAATTCACCTGGGAAAAATGGAGATCTGATTCAATTCTGCGTTCTGCATTCTCTGGCATTTGCAAGGCAAGGGAACCGCTGATGGAAGCATCTGGTCTTCCCGGGAAAAGATCTTCCCGCACCAGCGATTCCATCTCTACCTGGTTCAATTCCAACTGATAGGTGTTTATACCTTCCTCATGGGTATCAAAAATGCGCAGGGTCGAAGCACCGGTAAACATGCTGAGTGCCGGCGACAGTTTTTGGGTGGAAAGGTCCAGCGAGAGCAGGTCTGGACTTTCCATCTGCCATGGCACCCGGTTCATAATGATGCTTTGAGAAGGGACTTCCAGGATCAGCTTCTGATCATCGATGCTGGCTAAGATTCTAAGATCATAGACCAACTGGCCCAGGGGGTCCTTCACTGATAAGAAAGTGTTACCCCTCCGGAAGGTAAAACTGCCGCTGAACAGCCAATCATTTTCGGGCCCGGAAAACAGAGACATATTTTCCAGTTCCATCTTTGTGTGAAGGATCCCTGCGGAGTCTGAAAACAGAACTTGAAGGCTGTCCATTACAGCCATTCTATAACTGATTCCATCGCCCCTGATGCCATAATTGATCAGGTTCTCAGACGCATGGTGCTGCATGGTAAAATCCAGAAGGTTTACATGAAAACCAGTGTCCCTGAGCAGGATTCCAAGGGCTTCGTGTTGGGTAATCCTGCCATAGGCATTGATTTCAGGCAGGGCCGTCACACGGGTGGATGCATAGGCCTGGGCTGAATCTGTGAAGGTGGCCAGGTAGGCCTTATAGTCCAGGCCAAGGGAATCAAGCTCACTAAACCGCTTGGCCAACTGTACATCAAGCTGGAAGAAATCACCTGTGGCCTGCAGCATGGTATGCAGGGAATCTGCGACAAATGTGGCGCTAACCTGTTTTATTTCAGCGCTCTCGAAGACGCTTACCAGCCCGATGTCTGCAGCATGAATTTCGGATATAAGGTGATCCTGGCCCCGGGTGACATGGCCTTCCAGATTGGCACTTGCAGACAGGGTGTCCTCGGTAATGTTCAGTTCATTGAGTTGTGCGGTCACATGGCCCGAGGCCCTCAGCCGGAAGGCTGAATCATCAGGGAACAAGCTCGCTGTCAGCTCTCCGTCAAAAAAGGGATCATCGGCCAACAGGTGAAAGTTGTATTCCCCTGCCTGAATCCTGCCCTCAATCAGGGCCTGGGTATACTTGTAATCCCGGAACCACAATGAATCGACCCTCAGGGCGAGGCTGGATTGAAAGTCCTCACCTCCAAATCCCCGACCGGATATTTCCGCCGATCCGCTGTAAGCACCCAGATCCTCCCGATCCAGGGCCTCGCCCAGCAATATATTCTCAAAGATGGCCTGTACAGAAAAACTGTCTGAACCAAATTCCACGATTCCTTTTCCCGTCACATTTCCCAGATCGCTCCTCAAACGCAGGTCGAATCCGGAAGCGGATATTGATTTTGAAACATGGCCTTCCAGGATGAGACCGTTCCGGATGGGAACATCTGTCCCGATGCCCATATTCACAAGCAGATCTTTCATCCAACTTGTATCAACCCTGGAAACAGAAAGGTCCATTTCCCCGCTGGTCTTAGAGAATACGAATGGATCAGCCACTTCTCCTTCCAGGGACAACAGGAAGTTGCGGTCCTGTGATACGGAGACTTCCGACAAGCTTAGCACGGAATGGTTCATCTCCAGGTCTCCTGAAACGGCCAGGGGCCGAGCGGCCAGGACTGAGAGGGCAGGAATTCCCTGTCCATCCTGCAGGAAGGGATAGAAATCTTTCAGTGAAATGCTCGTCCTGCGCAGCGTCAGGGTAGCGTTCTGAATTTCACCTGGCAGTGATAGAGAGCTAGAAATACTTTGATCGGCCCTGGCTTCAAAAGCCAGCTTGCTCAGATCTGTTTCAATGGCCAGATTCAGCATGGTGGATCCCTTATCCGAATCCACCTCACCCTGCATGTTCTTCAGGACAAAACCATTGCCCAGTTGAAAACTCAGCCGGTCAAGCTTCAGTCCTGCCCGATCCTGATCGAACAGGAAATCCTTCAGCTTCAGTTCAATTCCCGCCATACTGAATCCGCCGCCACCGGGATCCTTTCCTTGCTCCCCGGTATTTCCCAAGCTGATATCCATATCCCCGAGATCGATATCATCGACCCGCAAGAACCATGGAGATTCGTCCTGTCCTGGTTGGGAGGGAGGGGCTGAATGACCGGCCTTAGGAGGGGAAAGGAATGTTGCATGGGTATCCTTCATAGATATACTCTTAATATCCAATACCTTACCAAGCATATCCATCTTTCTCGCCTTGATTTCCCCTTCCCCGAGGATCAGATGCATGACCTGTTCTCCGTGGTTTTGGTCGAAGGTAAAATCGATGTTGTTCAAAGCCAGATTCAACAAGCCAAAGTTCCAGGGTATCCCTGGTTCATCTTTTGGATCTGACTCCTTGAATTCAAGCTTTACATAGCCCCTTGCGTTTTCTACTTCCAATGTATGGGCACGGATTTCCTGTTCGACCAGGGGAAGGGTAAAATCCTTCAGTCCCATTGCATCTATGTCCTGAAGGATGTGCATGCCGGAC
>CBDTYO010000294.1:0-5374 GCA_965364615.1 uncultured Bacteroidia bacterium | reverse complement strand
ATTGCACGGGCCATGGAGTCCCAGGCGCATTTATGAGCATGCTGGGGATCACGCTGCTGAACGACCTGGTGAATAACCGGGACATCCTGGAAGCCGACAAACTGTTAAACTACTTGAAAAATGAGATAATCGGTGCCCTGAGGCAGAAGGGTGCAGCGGATTCGGCCAGCGACGGCATGGACATGGCATTGTGTGTATACGATCCTGAACAATCCGTCCTGCAGTATTCCGGCGCATTCAATCCCCTGGTACTGATCCGGGACCAGGTGATCCAAATGGTCAAAGCCGATCCCATGCCCGTAGGGATCGGGGCCATTACCGGAAAGGAATTCACCCGCCATGAAATGAAGATTCAGCAGGGAGATGTCATCTACCTGTACACGGATGGATTTGAGGACCAGTTTGGCGGGGATAAGGACAAGAAATTTTCACGCAGGCGTTTCAGGGAGCTGCTGCTGGAGATCCATGAGCAAAAAATGCCCGAGCAGAAACGAACGCTGCAAAGTTCCCTGGAGGAATGGATGAACGGACGCGAACAGGTGGACGATATCACGGTGATGGGCATCCGGTTATAAAAGCAGGCCACCGGGAAAATGATTGTGAATAAGTTATGGATTGGCAAGAATGAAGAAAGTGTATTTTTTACTCAATGATTGACATGGAAGATGCCTGGCAAGGAATTATAGGCAAGTTTATGAGAGTTTCCACGTACCTGACCAGAGGCATGGTGTTGCTTCTGTTCCTGGGGCTGGCTCTGGGCTCCCGGGCGCAAGCCCCCCAATGGGAGTGGGCCAGGTCTTTTGCCACGGCCGGTTTCGAAATGGCCAAATCGGCGGTAGCTGATCCGGCCACCGGACATGTATATGTGGCCGGAGATTGGGATACGGACCTGTCTGCCACCTTTCCGGGGGGAGCCAATCCTTCCACCCTGTTCGATGCCACTTACGGAGGACAGGATGGCTTTGTGGCCAAGTTCGATGAGGATGGCAACCTGCTCTGGGCCTTCAAGGTGGGTGGAGTAAGCGATGACCAGGTCAATTCCATTGACCTGGACCAGGAAGGAAATATTTATATCACCGGCATGATGGGCCAGGCCGGCTCCAACTATTTCTCTGGGACATCCCCCCATGCGGGAAGTAATATCCTCGACAATGCCATGGGTGAAGATTTTTTCCTGGCCAAGTACAACCCAGACGGGCAATTTATCTGGGTGAGGCGAAGCGACGACAATGCCGGCGATCTGTCCGGTCAGGATGTGACCATTTCCGGCGATGCCGTGTATGCAGTGGGGATGACCACGGGAAAGGCCAGTTTCGGGGCCCTGAGTTTGATTTACGTTCCCGTGGCCATGGATATATTCCTGGTCAGGTACTCCCTGGACGGGACGGAATCATGGATCACCCAGGCAGGCAGCAACCGGGATAACCTGGCCCTGGAAGTGGTGGCCGATGAAACGCATGTATTCTATATCGGGCATTTCTTTGGAAGCAACCTGAATCTTCGTGATGCTACAGGACTCAGTGTATTCACTTTAACCAATGCGCAAATCGGGTATTCCGACATTCTGGTGGCAGCCTATGATCACGCGGGAGCCTTTTCCTGGAGCCAGACCATTGCCAGTTTGGACAACGATGAGGGAATGGGCATCGCCCTGGACGCTGACAGCCTCTATATCACAGGTGCCGTCCATCACAATGCCAACTTCCCCGGCTATGCAGGCAATCCCCTGCCCACCTCGGCTGAGCAGGACCTGTTCCTCGCCTCCCTGGCCAAGTCAGACGGGACCACCGGTTGGGTTCGTGTCATTCCTTCCACCAACCCCGGCAATGAGCTCGGGCATTGTGTGGCATTGGATGTTTTTGGAAATCTGTACATGAGCGGAGAGTTTGGAGGCGATCTGCAGTTTCCTTCAGGCACGACCCTTTCCTCCCTGGGTGGGGCTGATGTTTTTTTGGCCGCTTATTCCTCCAACGGGGATTTTCAATGGGCTGAATCGGCCGGTTCCTCCATGCAGGATGAAGCAAAAGGAATGGCGCTGGGAAGGGATGGTTCCCTCTATCTGGCAGGCCGGTATGACAATGAAATGACCCTGGGGCCGCTGATTTTGAGCGACAACGACAACAGCAACGGATACCTGGTCAAACTGAAAGACACCATCATGGAGATCCCTTTTGCCGATCCCGGCCCCTATGGCGATGTTTGCGGAAGCACCCTGGCGCTTCAAGCCTTCCCTTCCATAGGTGATGGGATTTGGAGCCTGGTTTCAGGTCCGGGGAACGCCGTATTCACGCCCTCGGAGAATGATCCGGTGGTCAGCGTGCAGGTGGACCAGTATGGAAGCTACAGCTTTGCCTGGACCGAAACCAACGTCATGGGGAGCGATGACTCCATATTCACCGTGGAGTTCTTTGAACCCACCCTGGCCATGGGAGGTACCGGGGGAGATACCTGCTCCCTGAGTTTTGGTTTGGGTGCCATTCCCTCACTGGGACAGGGACAATGGAGCATGCTGGCCGGTCCCGGTTCGGTGACCTTCCTGCCTTCAGATACGGTTCCGGATCCCGTAGCTGCTGTATCGGAGGTCGGGACCTATACCTTTCAATGGACCGAGACCAACGGGGTCTGCAATTCCGCGGCCACTGTGACAGTGAATTACACAACTCCCCCTCCGGTGGATCCGGGCCCCTCCGGGGATGCATGCGGACTGACTTTTAACCTGAATGCACTTCCCTCCTTCGGTACCGGATCCTGGTCTTTGTTGTCGGGTCCCGGCAGTGCCCTCTTCAGTCCCTCAGCGGATGTGGCCAATGCTGCTGTGACCGTTTCACAACCAGGCAGCTATGATATCCTGTGGACCGAATCCGACGGGATCTGCAGCAATGACTCCGCGATTACGATAAACTTTACCGAAATACCCGCAGCCCAGGCAGGAACCGGAGGTGACATCTGCGGATCAGATTATCAACTGGCGGCCCTTCCCAGCATCGGGACAGGAACCTGGACCCTGGAGAGCGGTCCCGGAACTGCCAGTTTTGTCCCATCGGCCGAAGTGCCTGATCCCATCGTATCTGTGGATATGCCCGGCTTGTACCAGTTCACCTGGACAGAAACCAATGGGATCTGCGTGGACCAGGCAAGCATCGAGGTGAATTTCCTGGACAACCTGGTGGTGGAAGCGGGGCCCGATGCGACGGTATGTGGACTGCAGCATGGAATGAGCGTCCTGCCGCAGGATATTCCGGGAAGCTGGAATACCAGCTACGGTCCGGGAGTCGCATCCTTTTCCCCGTCTGAGACAGATCCCATGGCCAGGGTGGCGGTGGATGTCCCTGGCGAGTACCAGTTCACATGGGAAGTCAGACAGGGATTCTGTACAGGAAAAGATTCGGTCAGGATCACCTTCCGAAGACAACCCATGGCCAATGCAGGTCCCGACCAGGTCCTGGAACATGTCTTTTCCACGACCCTGGAGGCATTGCTTCCTTCTGCAGATGTGGTGGCAGTGAACGCCAACGGCACCTGGAGCCTGCTCAGCGGAGCAGGGACCATTGAAAATCCAAACGATCCTTCTTCCCGGGTAAGCGGACTGGGTCTGGGAGATAATGTGTTCCGGTGGACCATTTCTTCAGATTTTTGTCCGGATGCTTCCGACGAGGTCCTCATCACCGTCAACGACCTTGAGACCTATACGGTCATCACCCCCAACAACGATGGGTTGAACGATGTGCTGGTGTTCTCCGGGATCGATGAGCTGAGGGCCTGTGAGATCATCATTTACAACCGTTGGGGCACCGAGGTGTACCGGGATCCGGACTACCAGAACGATTGGGACGGAAAGGATAAGAATGGCAGGCCATTGATCCAGGATACCTATTATTATATACTGCGGATCCCGCCGGACCGGATCATCAAGAATTTTGTGGAAATCCGAAGGAGCCAATGATGAGAAACCGCATGCTGCATATCCTTTGGGTCCTTTTCCTGGCCGTCCCTGCTTTCGGGCAGCTGGAGCCTTTGTTGGACCAGCACCAGCTGAACGGCCTGGCCATCAATCCGGCCTATGCAGGAAGTCAGGATGCCCTGAACGTGGGGATCCACTCCAGGGTGCAATGGACCGGTTTCGACGGGGCACCCCGAACCACCACCCTGTCGGTGCACACTCCTCTGAAGAATAAAAAGGTAAACCTGGGTCTGGTGGTCATGGGGGACAAACTGGGGACCAGGAAAGAAACCGGATTCCTGCTGAATTATGCCTACCGGATCAACATGGGTCCGGGAAAACTTTCCCTGGGCCTGGCTGCTGGGATCAGCCATCTCACCTCGGACATGGACCTGATCCGTTACCTGGACCAGGGGGATCTGTTGTTGCAAAATCCCGGACGAAAGGTGGTGCTGCCTGAATTCAGCGTGGGAGCGTATTTTCATCACGAGAGGTATTATCTGGGCTTTTCCCTGCCCCTTTTTATGACCCATTTTACCAGCGAAGGAAGCGGGGACGTCCGGACCGCCTTCCGGCCCGGAGATGCCAATTACCTGTTGAACGGGGGGTATGTGTTCCGTGCATCAGAAAACCTGGAGATCTTTCCCTCGGCCCTGCTGAGGATCAACCCCGCTCAGGCCACTCAACTCGATCTGCATTGCGATGTGATCTATAAGCAGCGTTTCTGGCTGGGGGCCCATGTACGCACCAACGGGCAGCTCGCGGCGCTTCTGCAGGTGCAGGCGAATCCACAGTTCCGGATCGGGTATTCCTATGGATATGAACTCTCAGAACTCAGTTCCTACCAGCATGGTTCTCACGAGGTGGTCCTGCAATACAATTTCAAGTATACCCTCAATGTGTTCAGTCCCAGGTATTTCTGACAATTAAAATCATGAATAGACTCCTCTGCATATTGTCGGTTTTCCTGCTGTTCCAGGTACCTGTTCAGGGACAGTCCCGTTATGCCGTGTTCAAGCTTCCCTTTTCCAGCCCGGATTACGATGAATTCAGTCCCGCGTTGCGGGGCGACAGCCTTGTTTTTTGTTCCAACCAGGAGGATGAGTTTTTGCTGACCTACCACGATGGCACCAACAAAGGGTTGTTCAATATGTTCACCATCGGACTGGATTCACTGGGCTTGGAGATGCGGCCCGTTGTGCTGAGCAGGGCCCTGCTCACTCCTTTTAACGACGGACCCGCTGCTTTCAGTCCCGATGGCCTGGAGCTGGTCTATTCACGGAATCAGGAGATCAATGCCAGGCGCAGGAATGTGTTGAAGCTCAGCAACCGGCTGGGGATCTATTTCGCGGTTCAGGAAAACGGTGCATGGGTCCCGAAAGGGGAATTTCCCCACAACCATGCGGAATATTCCATCACTACCCCCTGCTACAG
>CBDTYO010000293.1:0-5379 GCA_965364615.1 uncultured Bacteroidia bacterium | reverse complement strand
GAAACGGCAGCCATGGAAGCCAGTGCTTCTCCCCTGAAACCAATGGTGTGGATGGAGAACAGGTCGTCTGCACTGCTGATCTTGGAGGTGGCATGCCGGTCAAAACACAAACGGGCGTCCGCCTCAGACATGCCACACCCATTGTCCACGACCTGTATCAGGGTTTTCCCGGCATCTTTGATGATCACCCGTATGTGGTTGGCCCCTGCATCCACCGCGTTTTCCATCAGCTCTTTCACCACCGAAGCGGGTCGCTGTATGACCTCGCCTGCTGCGATCTGGTTGGCCACCGCATCACTGAGTACATGGATGATATCTGACATCTACCTCAAAAATAATAGATAGCCAATCATCAGAAGAGCTGCCAGGATGACCAGAAGCCTGATGTTGGAGCTTCGAGTGGCTTTCACCTTGGTATTCCGGCTGGCCTGCCTGAATGAACCCCTTTTAATGGTGCTGCGATTGGGATCATTGGGAACTTCGATCCCCATCTCCTGCTTGATCCGCCTGATCCTTTCTTCCCGCTCCTCCTTCTCAGGATCCCAGTACCTCGGGGAGTAGTTGAATTGTTTGTGACCAGGCAGCTTAATAAACCTGGGTATTCCCATATCTCATTGTTTAGCTGGTAAAGTTAGTTATTATGTCTGTGAAAGTCGAAACTGTTTTTTACTTTTGGAAGCATGAAAGCCCTGATCCTTGAGAATCTGAACGAAGCACAGCAGGTGCTGGAAGAATTTGTGAGTCAGCCCGAAAACCTGGAAGCCATTGAACAGGCTGCTGGCATCATGATAGCGGCAGTTCAAAATGGGGGCAAGATCCTTTGTTGTGGCAATGGAGGCTCCATGACCGATGCCATGCATTTTGCAGAGGAGCTATCCGGGGTTTTCAGGGAGAAAAGGCCCGCCCTTCCCGCCATCAGTATTGCAGATCCTTCCCACATCACCTGTACGGCCAACGACTACAGTTTCGATGAGATTTTTTCCAGGTACGTGGAAGGTCTGGGCCAGCCTGGGGATGTGCTACTGGCCATCAGCACCAGCGGCAATTCCATGAATATCATCAAGGCAGCTGAAGCCGCCAGGGGGAAGGGGATGAAAGTCGTCGGACTTACCGGGAAAACAGGCGGGCTCCTGGCAGGAATGGTTGACCAGGAGATCCGGGTCAAAGGCCGCAAGCACTCCGACCGCATCCAGGAGATGCATATCAAGATCCTGCACATCCTGGTGCTCCTGTTGGAGCAGGAGGTATTTTAGGAAAAGGAGCATACCTGGAAAATCGTTGAGCACCGGGCACGATCAGTAGCCTGGCAAAAAAAAAAGGAAGAGGCCATCCCCTAAAAGGATGGCCCCGTTCATTTGGATCGGCTTATTTATCCAGGATTATTTCTTGTCGTCTTTGAACTTGATTGGGACCACAAACCATACTTTCACGGCTTTTCCCCTTTGTTTGCCAGGCGTCCAGTCGGGCATGGAATTGATCACTTTCAGAGCCGGGGCATTAAATCCCTCATAGCTGCTTCGAACCACTTCCGCTTGCTCAATCTTTCCTTTTTGGTTGACCAGGAAACGGACCATTACTTCTCCCTCTATTCCCTGGCTCTTTGCTGTTTCAGGGTACTCCAGGTTGGAGTAAATGAAAGATTTCATCGCTGGCTTCCCCCCCGGAAATTTGGGCATGTCTTCGACGATGTAGAAGACTTCCCCGTCCTTTTCAATGCTTTCCAACATCTCTAGTCTGGCGGCCTCTTCTTTGGTGGTAATCACCACCACTCCATCTTTGGCATTGTACTTCTTGAACAGGGGACTGTCGGGATCTTTAATGACATCTATTCTCTCTATGCTTTCCGGATCAATGTCTTCCACATGATCAACCACCTTCCCATCCACTACATAAGTGGGATCTCCCGTAGATCCATCCGTCCCCTGGATGGTGATTTTGTCGGCTTTTAAGGATACCGTTTTGCTTTTATCTGCTTCCTGCAGCACAAAATTGATGGGAAAGGTAAACAGGACATTTACTGCTTTTCCTCTTTGTTTGCCGGGTTCCCATTCGGGGGAGGAATTCACTACCCTGAGGGCCTCCTTGTCCAGTGCCGGATCCACACTGCGGACCACCATGGCATTTGTGACCTGGCCTTCAGTATTAACCATGAATTGAACGATCACGCGGCCGTCGATGCCATTTTTCGCCGCTGATTCAGGATATCTGAGGTTTTGCGCGATGTACTTTCGGAATTCAGGTGCAGGATCCCCTCCGTTGAAAGTTGGCATGTCTTCCACCACATAGAATACATTCTCATTGGGCTTAAGCGCCGAAGAGGAGGATTTTTTGGTGGTGATCTGGATGAGCCCGTCTTTGGCATTGTACTTCTTTACCAGGGGACTATCGGGATCTTTAATGACCTCTATGCTCAGGATCTCATCGTGATTGAGGTTCTCCACTCCGCCGTCAAATCTCTTTCCGTCAACCAGGATTAAGGGATTAGCTTCGCCACCATCCTTTAGTCTGAGGGAAATGGAGCCCGAGGCATTCTTTTCCACCTCCATGGGCACCGATTCCAGATCCAGCTCATAGGTTTTAACTTGTAGCTTAATAGGCTTTTTGCCTACTTCAGATGCATTCACGATGATGGTTTCCATTCCGACAAAGGATATTACCAGCTCAGGATTTCCGTCGACGTTGAGCATGAAGTTTCCGTCCAGATCGGAGACGCATCCGGTGGTGCTATTTCTTATGACTATGGATGCTCCCGGAACGGGTTCACCGGTTTCTGCGAGTACTACTTTGCCCTTGATGGTCTTTTGTTGAGGGGTCATTCCGGTGGTGAGTCCCAGGGTTACAAGAACTGCCGGAATCAGCAGGGCGATTTTCAGCATCCCCCACGGGGATCTTTTTGGCTTTTTCATCATTTTGAATCTGTTTAGCGTTAAGGAATGATTAAACTGATTGCCCAACCTGAACACATTCACCCCCAGGGTGTGGTTCATGAGTTGGGCCCTGTAACGAGCGGGATTAATTCCAGTCGACAGGACTTCCCTGTCGGCCAGGTGCTCGTGGTTTTCTTTAATCATCCTGGAAATAAGCCATGAGAAGGGATTGAACCAGGTCAGCAAAAGGGTCAGCTCTACGATCAAAAGATCGACAAAATGAAACTGTCTGATGTGGGCCTGTTCATGCAGGAGTATTTGATCCAGGTCCTTTTCTTCTTTCAGGGAACTGGGGACAAAAATTCGGGTAAACAAAGTAAAAATCTGGTCGTTCTTAATAAATGCTATACCTTCCTGGTTTTTGGTGCGCAGCCAGGTAAGGTTCCATTTGAATACAATAAAGAAGTTTTTCAGGAACATGAAGATAATACCTGTCAGGTAGACCAGCAGCAGGACCTGAAGCCAGTTGATGGTCCATCCTGCCCCTGAATTACCAGTTGCCTCCAATATATTTGCCGGAACTGCAGGAGTATCCAAATCAATGAAAACCGTGGGAGTAAGGTCTACAGCCAGGGGCAATTTTCGAAAGGTGATAAATGGAAAGATCCATGCAGCCAGTACCCCTGAGACCAGGTAAAACCTTTTGATATGCAAATTGGGATCGTTCCTGAAAAGGAAATAGTAGGGTATGGATATGATGCCCAGTCCTGCCGAAACTTTAAGCAGGTATATGAATAGATCAGTCATGATTGTCTGTTTCTTTGAGTTCCTCTTCGATCTCGGTGATCAATTCATGCAGTTCACCCATGTCCAGATCATTCTCACGGGCAAAGAAAGCTGCCATTCTGGAAAAGGAGCCGTCAAAATAGTTGGAAACGATCCCTGACAGGTATCCCCTGAGATAATCTTTTTTGAGAACCAGTGGAAAATAGAGGTAGGTGGTTCCCACGGCCTTATGGCCCACAAACCCTTTCTTCTCCAGCACACGTACCACGGTGGAGACCGTGGTGTAGGGTGTATCGGGTTGATTGAGTTCGGTCATCACCTCCCTGATGGTGGCCTCACCCAGTTTCCATAAGATCAGCATGATCTCCTCTTCTGCCTTTGTCAGTCGTTTGGTCATTGTGCGCTCTATTGGTTAAGGCAAATATATAACTTAAATTTACGTAAAGCAACTAAAAAAGCAGTAGAATAACGTAAAATGCAGTAAAAAAATTTAGGTTTATAACTTAACAAGTTGATATATAGGATAATAAAAGGGACACATCTTTCAATGCTCAGTCCATCAACGTCCAAATAATCAGAGCAACATGAAAAAGCATGGGGTTTTTTTACGTTCAGACATCATAATTGGTATATTTCCAATACCACAAAAAACAAGCCATGAAAATCAAGCGCGCCTCAGTCATGACCTGCAAATCTCTTCCAATGATTGCTGTAATCTTTCTCCTGCTTGCTTCCTGCTCTTGTCACCAGGAGGATGATCTGGATAAAATCAAGGCATTCAGACCGGAGGACAAATATTTTAAATCGGCCCTGGTTTCCCTTCATTTTGTGATGGAAACTTCATCGGCGGACGAAATTGACACCTTATTCAACCAGTTAATTGAACTCTATGACCTGCCTGTGGATGCAGGCAGCGTGCAAGATGGGGTATATACAGGTGAATCTCCCTACGATGCATTTGATTATAAGCACGTAGTCAGAATCAGGGTGGAAAATGGAAAGTTCACAGAAGTGGATTACAATGAGGTGAATAAAGATGGTCAGGGAAAGCAGGAGGATGAAGCATATTGCGAGGAGATGAGTGTAACTGGTACCACCCCGGCCCTTGCCTACCCAGCCATGGAGGAGCAGCTGCTGAACACTCAGCACATATTGCATGTGGATGGGCTGTCAGGGGCAACTTATTCGCGATACAGGTTCCGTTATGCGGTAGGTATAGCACTGATGAAGGCGCAGATCTGATTCAGGACCGATAAGCAGTTCTCTTATCACATAAACAGAGAAACTGCCTATGTTGGTTAAGGCATTCAGTGGCGCAGTGATTGGAATAGGTGCCATCAAGATCACCATTGAGGTCCATATTACCCAGGGAATCAGGTTTTTTATCGTAGGCCTGGCCGACCATGCCATCCGGGAGAGTCAGCAACGAATCGAATCTGCCCTCTTCAATAAGGGATTTGAATGGCCCCGTTTCCGGGTAGTGATTAACCTGGCACCCGCAGATATCAGGAAGGAAGGGACCCATTTTGATCTTCCGCTGGCCGTCGGGATCCTTGCGGCCTCTCAGCAGGTAAGTAACGAGCGATTGCACGAGTATCTGATTCTGGGTGAATTATCCCTGGATGGAAGCGTGGTACCGGTGAGAGGAGTTCTGCCCATGGTGTTGCTTGCCAGGGAGCAAGGATTCAAGGGGGTGATCGTACCGGCGGGCAATGCAGCAGAAGCA
>CBDTYO010000292.1:0-5396 GCA_965364615.1 uncultured Bacteroidia bacterium | reverse complement strand
CGACCGGCGTTTGCTTCCTCCAGAATCAGCGTCATTCTCCTGTTGCCGTCGATCTTGACAAATGCTTTTCCCTTGACCGGGTGGGTAACGGCAATAAACCCCTTCCCGTATTCCTCCTCATACCATTCCCGGATATCTTCCACCAGTTGTGATGAGGAATATTTCTTGTTCCACGGGGCCCATCCGTCATAGGAGAACTGCACGGGCATTTCCACGATCTTTCCTTCTTCAAATTTCGGATAGAAGGTCATGGTGGAAGGATAATCCAGCTTTTCGCCGGGATGGTATTCCACGGAGGTATTGCTATGGCTCTGCCGGATCACACCGTCCCGGTTCAGCTCCCAGCAAAGGGTATAAAAGTCCTTATCGGTCATGCCCAAATGCATGCCCATGAAAAGCGAATCGTGCCTGATCCCGCTGGCCAATTCCTTCTTCAATCTGTTTTCGTATCTCGTTCCCGGCGAGCATCCCCCCAGGAGCAGCGCGGCCAGTATTACCGTCACCATCCCTGTCGTCCTTTTCATCATAGCTGTGTTCAAAAAGTGTAAAAGTGTAAAATATCGTTGTTTCTTGCAATAGCCACCATTTTCTTTCCCCCTGCTTTGACTATTTCCATGTCCCGCACCTCGCCCCTGACCAGGAATCCGGAGCTATCGGCGGGAACTGCCTTCCAGGTTCCCGTTCCACCACCTTCCAGATACAGTCCATAACTGGCGGAGTAGATCCCGGTTTCGGGCTTGGCCCGGGTGAGGTTTCCGCCCAACAGGAGATCACAGCTGCCATCGTGGTTGAAATCTTCCGCAGCGATGGCATACACCGGCGAAAACTGCGCCTCTGCTGGCAAAGCTTTCAGGGTAACAGGTCCTGAACCCTTGTTCAGAATGACACAGCTCTCCAGGATGCTGGCCTTCAGCACCACCGATCTTTCCAGGATCTCAGGGGAGAACATATCCTGAATGGTCTCATGGCTGTAGCTCACATGGCTGGGATATTTTGTTTCCAGGCCGGGGATCTGGTTCACCAGGTCGTTTTTCATTACCACGGGGTAGGAGGTATCCCCGTTGAAGGCGCAAAGGATCTGTTCCACGCTCCCATTGAGGTCAAAGTCGTTCACGTACATGGTCAGCGGTTTTTCAGCCGATGCCCTGAGTCTGGAGTTCAACCCATGGTTGCCCAGTACCAGGTCGGGGTACCCGTCTTCATCCAGGTCCCTGGCCAGCACGCTTGTCCACCATCCCTCGGTACCTACGAGACCGAATTCCTGAGAGCGATCCGTAAAATTCCCCGCCTCATTGATCAGGAACATGACCGGCATCCATTCTCCCACGATCACCATATCGGGATCCCCGTCAAGGTCCAGATCGGTCCAGGCCATATCGGTCACCAGTCCCAGTTCCTTCAATGGAATCGCCCGGGTATCACTGCAGTTCCGGAAATATCCTTTCCCATCATTCTCAAGCAGGTAGGAATCTGCCGGCACCCCATAGAGGAAAGGCCTCAGCCGGGTGCCCACAAAGAGGTCCATGTCGCCGTCCCCGTCAAAGTCAGAAGGACTTACGCAGGCGCTGCTCACATACCTGCCTATGGGAAGCAGTTGTTCCGACCGTGAATAGGTCCCCTGGCCGTCGTTAAAGTAGAGCCGGTCGGCCAGGGCCGAGGAACTGGAGGGAAACTCATTTCCGCCATGGCATACATACAGGTCCATATCTCCATCTCCATCAGCATCGAAGAAGGCGCAGTCGGTCTGTTCAGATAGCTTGTCCTCTGCAAACAGGGCCTGGTTGACAGAGGTAAACCCTCCCTGTCCATCCTGGATGTAGAGAGCCCCTGCACTCCCCCTGGCTCCGCATATATACAGGTCATCCAGTTCATCACCATTTACATCAGCCACATCCATCCCGGGGCCCTCGGCCGAGATCATCTTAAAGAGGAGGGATTCTCTCTGGAAATCGTTGAATTCATTTTCCACATGCCTGAAGTCAAGGCCCTTGGGAAGGGCAGTGGCTTTGAAAGCAGGGGAAGGGGAGCTGTTTCGGATCACCGGACAGGGGAGAGCATCCTGTTCATCCAGTTCCAGAAACTGGTCCGCCTGCACCGAATACAGGGTGGTGCAAAGCCCCCCTGGCCAATGGACTTTCAGGGAGTCGACAAGTGTGCTGGCGCCCAGGCCAAAGTGGAGGCGGGGATCCACACAGGATTTAAAACCCCGCATGGGTATCAACTCCTGGTAACTGGTCTGTCCTCCATGATAGATCTGAACCGTGGCCCCGATGGCCCCTGTGTTTTGACCAGCTCCTTTGAGGACGAGGGACAGGGAGTGGGTGCTGTCTTTCTCACTGGCATGATTCTGATAGAGGAAGGAGGGCATGTTCACATTGTTGATGACCAGGTCCAGGTCCCCGTCATTGTCCAGGTCCCCGTATGCCGCCCCATTGGAAAAGGAGGGAGTGCCCAGGCCCCAGGATTCTGCCTGGTTGGAAAAGGTCAGGTTGCCATTGTTGTGAAAGGCATAGTTGGGGACCTGTACCGAGGGCATCCTGTCGATAAGGGTCAGTATGGCCTGTTCTTCGGTCTGGATCATGGAGCGCATGGCTGCCGGATTGGAATAGAGTTCGAGGTAGTCCAGATCAAGCAGGTCCTTATTGATCCCGTTGGCCACAAAGAGGTCCCTCCAGCCATCGTTGTCCAGGTCCATGATAAGGGCGCCCCAACTCCAGTCGGTGGCATCCACGCCTGCGAAGCGGCCAATTTCGCTGAAGGTGCCGTTCCGGTTATTGAGTTGAAGCACATTGCGTGCGAACTGGTGGTGATAACCCAGGTCCACCTTGTTACGGTAGTCTTCCCAGGATTCAAAAACCACCTTGGTCTTGAGGCGGGCATTTCCTTCGGCGGTCATCTCTGTGACAAAAACATCGGGGAAAGCATCATTATTGATATCAGCGATGTCCGATCCCATGGCCCCCAGGCTGGTTTCCGTAAACTGTTGATCCAGCACCTCGGCAAAAGTGCCATCCTTCTGGTTGAGGTAACAATAATCCCTTTCAAAGAAGTCATTGGAAACGTAGAGATCCATCCACCCGTCCCGGTTCAAATCCGCCACGCTCACGCCCAGTCCAAATCCGATGATGCTGCCATAGATCCCCGCCTGCTCGCTTACATCGGTGAAACCTTCTCCGTCGTTCCGGTAGAGCTTATTCCCGCCCAGGGTATCCCGGATTTCTCGTTTTCCTTCCACCAGGTCGAAATCGGTCACCGATTGAAAGGAATTATTCAACAGGTAGCAGTCCAGATCCCCGTCCCGGTCATAATCAAAAAATGTAGCATGGGTGGAAAGCCCCAGGTCGGCCATGCCATATTCGGCGGCCTTTTCTGTAAAGGTGAGATCCCCATTGTTGATGAATAGCTCGTTGTTGCGGTTGGGTGCCTGGGGATCGCCCGATTTGCAAACATAAATATCGGGCCAGCCATCGCCGTTCACATCTGCAATGCTCACGCCGGTGCACCACACATCCGGGCAGGCCACACCTGCCTGCTGGGTAATGTCTTCGAAGCGAAAGTTGCCCTGGTTTAGGTAGAGCCTGTTGTCCTGTATGTTTCCACAGAAATAGATATCGATCAGGCCATCGCGGTTGAAATCTCCCAGGCCCACCCCGGCACCATTGTAAAAATTCCGGTAGGTATAGGTATTATAGGCTGCTGTAAAGGTTACATCGTTGGAAAAATCCACCCCTGTTGCCTTCGGTTCCATCAGCGAAAACAGGGCCGGGGAGCTGTCCATGGAGTCTTTCGTTCCGCATCCACAGATCAGGATGAATCCCAGCATCAAGCTGAACCCTTGTCCCAAATGTTTCCTTCCCCCAACCATGCCCCGAATATATAAAAGAAGAGCCTCTCTCAAAAGATTGCTGGTGCTTTTATTGTGTCTTCGGGATGCTTATGAAGCAAGCTGGCATTTTTTTGCGTAGCAAAATAAGCACCTTGCGAGTAAGTATCCCGGTGACCTTATGGCAAAAAGAAAAGGCTGCCTAAGGAGACAGCCTCTTCTTTAACTATATATTCAAATGCTACTTCTAGTATCCGGGATTCTGCACCAGGTTGGGATTGGCATCAATCTTCTCCCTGTGGACCGGGTAAAGCTCGGTATAGTCATCAGCCACAAGCACATCCCCTGCGTTGTAGAATGGAGGCAGCCATTCTGCCAGGCGGGTATAGTATCCCCAGCGGATCAGGGTCTGGCGTCTGTTATTCTCGGCGAACATCTCGCGTCCGATCTCATTGAACAGTTCACCGCCGGCCACCGAACCACCTGCAATGTCGAAGCTCAGGGGACCGTCCACACTAAGAAGATCTCCCACGCCAGCGCGCTGCCTGATCTGGTTCACCAGGGGCAGAACGCCTGCATCGGCAGGATTCTGTCTCCAGAGCGCCTCAGCTTTCATCAACAGCACATCGCCGTAACGGAACACGGCATAGTCGTTGTTCATGGCGCCGGGATCACTTCCCAGCTCAAATTCCCATTTTCCGATCCTGACACCCGACTGGCGGTAGGCCTGGGGTCCCAGTTCGTTCAGCTGGGGCTGTCCGGAACCTATGTTCCCGAAGTTCAGAGGCGCTCCGTCCGGGTCGCCCAGCAGGGGAGCCGGCTGACGGTCAGGGTTGGGCGCTTCAAAACCATCGTCGGTGACCAGGCCTCCGCTGGCTTTCCACTGGTAGCCGGCAATGAAGTTGCCGCGCTTGGTGGCCGGACCAGTAATGGTGCCCACATCACCCTTTCTCAGGTCTATGTCCTCGTAGGAGTTGTAAAACTCTTCCAGGGTGCAGAAACCGTTCCAGGGTTGCTGGGTCATGTTGTAGGTCTGCTGGCTTCCATAATGCAGCGTGCGTGTAGCCAGGTTAAAGCCATTGTAGTAGACCTGATCGTAAGGAATGGCAAAGATCATTTCAGCGGTACCTGTATTTCCGGCCGTGAAATTGGCAAAGTAATCACCCTCCAGGGTGTATAAGCCATCGGAGATGATGTCATCACAGGCAGCCACGGCATCTGCCCACATGGCAGTACCCGTATATACCTCGGCATTCAGATACAACTTGGCCAGCAGGGCCTTGCCGGCATAATAGTTCATGCGGCCGTAGGTGGTTCCGTCCACAACCTTGGTCAGCAGCGGCACGGCTTCCTCCAGGTCATTGACCACCCAGTTGAATACTTCTGCCCTTGAAAACGTGGGAGGAGTGGCCTCGGTGTTCGCGAAATCGGTCACCAGGGGCACATTTCCAAACCAGTCGATCAGTTGCCAGTAGAAGAATCCACGGATGCATCTGAGCTCTGCAATAAAGGCATCTGCCACGGAAGCTTCAATGGCCCCATCATCCACCAGCAATTGAAACTGGTAAATCAG
>CBDTYO010000291.1:0-5402 GCA_965364615.1 uncultured Bacteroidia bacterium | reverse complement strand
CCTCTCCCTTCACATTCAGCACCACTCCGTCCTCCTTTACTTCCTGCAATTTTCCTGTTACCTT
Organism: uncultured Bacteroidia bacterium; assembly: GCA_965364615.1. GTDB lineage: Bacteria > Bacteroidota > Bacteroidia > Bacteroidales. The sequence continues at coordinate 5,338 of CBDTYO010000291.1, read as the reverse complement.
GATCCCGTCGGTATACAGGACCTCAATGTCACGCCCCAGGTTCTTTTCATACTGTTGTTTCACCCTGAAGGCGCCGCCCAGGCCCGGAGAGCTTACCTCCAGAGAGTAATCCTCGACCTCGCGGTCCAGGTTCTCGTTCAGGTAACGGCTGATCTTCACACACTCGTCGATGGAAATCCCGTCGGGCCTGTCCACATGCACGGTGATGACATTTCCAGGTTTCACCAGTACTTCCACCAGGAAGATGTCGGTCCCCCCGATATGCTGCATAACCAGCTCACTGATATGTTCGGTCGTAATCATTTTTCCAAGTAACAAAATAGGAGGCTAAAAGGCCCCCTAGAACTACACTTTCCTAACGACGTCGCAAAAGTACTAAAAATCGTGAATTTAGCAAAAAACAGGACGTTTTTTCGCTGATACAAACCCGATTATGGCAATAAAAGTATACTTTTGTGGCACAAAAGGTCCAAATGGGGAAATACTCCTCCACAAACAAACTGAAAATCATCAATGATCCCGTGTATGGATTCATCAAAATCCCATACGATCTGGTATTTGACCTGATTGAACATCCTTTGTTCCAGCGCCTGCGGCGGATCAAGCAATTGGGACTCACCCACTTTGTCTATCCCGGGGCCAATCATACCCGCTTCCAGCATGCCGTAGGTGCCATGCATCTCATGAGCCTGGCCATTGAAGTCATCCGTTCCAAGGGACACCAGATCACAGAGGAGGAGGCCAGGGCAGTAAGTATGGCCATCCTGCTGCACGACATCGGGCACGGACCCTTCTCCCACTCCCTGGAGCACAGCCTGATCAAAGCCACCACCCACGAAAGCCTCAGCCTCAGGTTTATGGAACTGTTGAACCAGGAATTCCATGGGGAACTGACAATGGCCATTGAGATTTTCAAGAACCAGTACCCCAAAAAGTTCCTGCATCAGCTGGTCTCCAGTCAGCTCGACATGGACCGCCTGGATTATCTGAAAAGAGACAGCTTTTTTACCGGGGTCACCGAAGGGGTCATCGGATCCGACCGGATCATCAAGATGCTGAATGTGTCTGACGATCAACTGGTGGTGGACGTAAAAGGGATCTATTCCATCGAGAAATTCCTCATTGCCCGGCGGCTGATGTACTGGCAGGTCTACCTTCACCGCACCGTGGTGGCTTCTGAACAACTGCTGGTCATGATGCTGCGCAGGGCCGAAGCCCTGACAGCACAGGGGGCCCAGCTGTTTGCCACACCTGCCCTGGCCTACTTTCTCCAGCCCGGCCATGAGGTCTCCCTGGAGCAATTTGCCCTGCTCGATGACTACGATATTCTCGCTTCTGCCAAAAGCTGGTGCAACCATAACGATCCTGTCTTGTCTATGCTTTCAGATGGCCTGGTCAACCGGAAGCTTCTGAGGGTGGAACTGGCCGATGGTCCATTTCAGTCCGAACGCATTGCGAAACTCCGGAATAGGGTGGCCGAAAGCCTCTCCATTTCTGCTCAGGAAGCGGAATACCTGGTCGTATCTGACAGCGTTAGTAATTTTGCTTACAGCGATATGGATGACCGGATCAGCATCATGGACAAAAACGGCCATATCCGGGATATTGCCGAAGCCTCGGATATGCTGAATATAGCGGTTCTCTCAAAGACTGTCAGGAAATATTTCCTGTGTTATCCCCGTAATATAAAAGAAATGAACTAGTTTTAACCCGTTTTAAATCAAGCCATATGAATTTTACAGCATCTGTAATTGCTGAGTTCCTGAAAGGCAGGGTGGAAGGAAATCCCGAAGCCACAGTCCATGATGTATCAAAGATTGAAGAAGGGAAAGCCGGGACCTTATCTTTCCTGGCCAATCCAAAATATGAAAAGTACATATATAATACCGCGTCCAGCATTGTGATCGTCAACGAGGACTTCTCTCCCCAGAAAAGCGTTCCTGCCACATTGATCCGTGTGCCCAATGCGTACGAGTCTTTTGCAGCACTTCTCAGGTTGTATGAACAGAGCAAACCCAAAAAATCCGGGGTCCACAAACTGGCCAGCATTGCTGAATCGGCCAAGGTGGGTAAAGGTACCTATGTGGGAGAGTTTGCCGTGGTCTCCGAAAATGTGATCCTGGGCAAGGGCGTGCAGCTCTACCCCCAGGTCTATGTGGGAGATGGAGTGGAAATCGGAGAGGGCAGCATCCTGCACCCAGGGGTAAAAGTTTACGAGGGTTGTATAATCGGGGCCCACTGCGTAATCCATGCAGGCGCCATCATCGGCGGCGACGGCTTCGGATTTGCTGCCAACCAGGAAAACAACTACGAAAAGGTGCCCCAGCTGGGCAAGGTGATCCTCGAGGATTATGTGGAAATAGGGGCCAACACCACGGTGGACCGCTCCACCATGGGCGCCACCATTCTGCGCAAAGGGGTAAAACTCGACAACCTGATCATGATCGGGCACAACGTAGAAGTGGGCGAGAATACAGTGATCGCCGCACAGTCGGGAATCTCAGGTTCCTCCAAAGTAGGGAAGAATTGCATGTTTGGAGGACAGGTGGGACTGATCGGTCACATCACCATTGCCAACGGAGTAAAGATTGCCGCCCAGTCAGGCATCACCAAAGACATCAAAGAAGAAGGCATTGTCATTCAGGGTTCCCCAGCCTTCGAATTCGGCCCCTACCAGCGTTGCTATGCGGTATTCCGGAACCTTCCAAAGTTGCTGAACCAGGTCAACGAACTGGAGAAAAAAACAGGGCACCTTTAACAAATCTTGAAGCTAAGTGTCTCTCTATTTGAATAAATCTTTGAAATTTTAGAATGGCGGAAAAACAGAGAACCCTAAAGGCTCCCATATCATTCAAGGGGAAAGGCCTTCACACTGGGGTAGAGGTCAACATGACCTTTCAGCCCGCACCCGACAGCCACGGGTATATATTCAAGCGCACCGACCTCCCCGGACAGCCCATCATCAATGCCCTGGCCGAAAATGTGGTGGAAACGGAACGGGGAACCGTCCTGGAAGAAAACGGGGCCCGTATCTCCACCATTGAACACGTTCTGGCTTCTTTTGTGGGAATGGGCATCGACAATGTGCTGGTGGAAGTGGACGGTCCGGAGGCTCCCATCCTGGATGGCAGTTCGAAGGAATATGCGGAAGCCATCGCTGCTACCGGGGCCGTGGACCAGGAAACAGATCGCAAATACTTCATGCTGAAAGAAAAGGTGGAGTATTACGATGAGGAGCAAGGAATACATATCATTGCTTATCCCGACAAGGTTCAAAGCATCAATGTGCTGATCGATTATAACTCAGAAGTACTGGGCAACCAGCATGCCTCGCTCGACGAGCTGCAAAGTTTCCAGGAAGAGATTGCCCCCTGCCGGACCTTTGTGTTCCTCCACGAATTGGAGTACCTGGCCAAAAACAACCTGATCAAGGGCGGAGATGTGGACAATGCCATTGTGATCGTCGACCGGAAGTGGGAGCAGGACGAACTGGACCGGCTGGCCGACCTGTTTAACAAACCCCATGTGAGTGTCCTGCCCGAAGGGATCCTCAACAACGTAGACCTGCGCTTTTCCAATGAGCCCGCCAGGCACAAGCTGCTCGATCTGATGGGTGACCTGGCCCTGGTGGGCAGGTGGTTCAAGGCCAAAATCATTGCCACCCGTCCGGGCCACCAGAGCAACAATGAGTTTGCCAGGGCCCTGAGGCAGGTCATGAAGAAAGCGGCCCTGCAAAAGAAAATTCCCGTCTACAATGCCAACGAGGAACCTCTGATCGATATCAATGAGGTAAAAAGGCGCCTCCCCCACCGCTATCCCTTTCTGATGGTGGACAAGGTGATTCACCTGGATGAAAAGTCGGTGGTGGGAATCAAGAATGTCTCCGTGAACGAGCCTTTTTTTGTGGGACATTTTCCCGATGAACCCGTCATGCCCGGAGTGCTTCAAATAGAGGCCGCCGCCCAGGTGGGGGGCATCCTGGTGCTGGGAACGGTGCCCGATCCTGAAAACTATTCCACCTACTTCCTGAAAATCGACAAGGTGAAATTCAAAAGAAAGGTGATCCCCGGCGATACACTCATTATCAAGGTGGACCTGCTGGAACCCATCAGGCGGGGCATCGCCATTGTATTTGCCGAAGTCTTCGTGGGCAACCAACTGGCCATGGAAGGAGAACTGATGGCCCAGATCGTAAAAACAAAAAGCAATGATTGATAAACTTTCCAATGTACACAAAGGGGCAAAGATTGCGGACGATGTGATCGTCGAGGCCTTTGCCACCATTTATGAAGATGTAGAAATAGGTTCGGGCAGCTGGATCGGTCCCAATGTCGTCATTATGAACGGGGCCAGGATAGGCAAAAACGTGAAGGTATTTCCCGGGGCGGTGATCTCCGGAGATCCCCAGGATCTGAAATACAAGGGAGAGTATACCCTCACCGAGATCGGGGACAACACCATCATACGGGAGTATGTCACCATCAACAAGGGAACACGCGCCAAGGACAAGACGGTGGTGGGAAAAGATTGCCTGATCATGTCCTATGTGCACATTGCCCATGACTGCATCCTGCAGGACCGTGTGATCCTGGGCAGCTACGCCGCATTGGCCGGGGAGGTGGAAGTGGATCACTGGGCCATTGTGAGTCCGGGCAGCCTGGTCCACCAGTTTGTAAGGATAGGCGCCCATGCAATGATCCAGGCAGGGAGCAGGACTGGAAAAGACATTCCTCCTTTCTCCATGTCGGGCCGGGATCCCATCGCCTTCACAGGCATCAATTCCATTGGATTGCGCAGAAGGGGCTTTGCCAACGAAACCATTTATGCCATTCAGGAGGTGTACAGGATCATTTATCAGCGGGGACTGAACATTTCAGATGCGCTGGAATTTGTGGAAGCCAACCTTCCGGCCTCCAAGGAGCGGGACGAAATCATCCTCTTTGTGAGGGAATCCAAGCGGGGGATCATTCGCGGTTACTTCGACGGCAAGGACACCTAGCGCTTTACTTTTCATTTGAATCACCGGAAGGATTTATTAGATTTGGGAACAAATCAATTCCTTCAAGCATGAAATCCCCCGACAGCAAGCTACGGTGGCAAACGGGAGTCCTTGTATTTCTCCGGTTCCTCATCGGATGGCACTTCCTGTACGAAGGGCTGTACAAGCTTATCCACCCCGAATGGTCTTCCATGGCCTTCCTGGCCCAGGCGCAGGGCTTTCTCTCCGGCGTGGCCCAGTGGATCACCTCCAGTGAGGGTGTGCTGAATGCCGTGGATGCCCTGAACACCTGGGGCCTCATTGCCATTGGCCTGGGACTGGTGCTGGGTTTGTTCACCC
>CBDTYO010000290.1:0-5417 GCA_965364615.1 uncultured Bacteroidia bacterium | reverse complement strand
AGATGGTTCCGGAGTGGCCGACACGCTTCAATTGAACATCGTGGGCACCGTGATTTTGGTGAATGATGTGGAAATCCAGGTTCCGGGGGGAAGCACTGAAGTGCATGTGGGGGAAAGTGTGCAACTGGGGGCCACTGTATTGCCCCAGGATGCCACCAACCAGGTACTTGCCTGGAGCGTCATTCTGGGCACAGGGACGGCCACCATCTCTCCTGACGGAATGCTTAGTGCTACAGGTGCCGGAGATATTCAGGTGGTTGCCCTGGCCACCGACCTGTCAGGAGCCGGTGATACCCTGGCTCTGACCATTGCCTCCTACAACGTGGAGGTGGAACAAATCTGGGTGAGTGCTGCAGGAGGGGTCTCCGATATGCTGGAGGGCGGCAGCCTGCAGTGTTACGCAGAAGTTTTGCCGGAAGATGCGGATAATCCCTCCATTGCCTGGAGCGTGGTGGATGGCACAGGGGAAGCCACCATCTCGCCGGAAGGTTTGTTGGGTGCCCAGACGGCAGGAACTGTGGAGGTCGTGGCCGCTGCGCAGGATGGATCGGGGGTAAGTGGTTCCCTGGTTATCACCATACACTCAGGTTCCATCCCGGTGTCGGATATCAGCATTACCTCGGAGGGCTGCGTGGAGGTCCTTGAGAAAGGCGAGACCCTTCAGCTCACGGTCACCGTATTGCCGTCCAATGCCACCAATGCTTCGGTGTCCTGGAGCGTCCATCAGGGAACAGGTTCGGCGGTCATCTCCCAGAGCGGGCTGCTTACGGCCGCCAGCGAGGGCACGGTGGAAGTCAGGGCCACAGCCGCGGACGGATCCGGAGTATACGGAAGTTATGCACTTACCATCACGGGAACCACAGGCCTGGATGGAAACGATCAGCCGCCGGCCCTGATGGTGTATCCCAATCCTTCGGCGGGGAAATTCTATGTGCAAACCGGAGGTCTGAGCGCGGAGAAAATCAGGGTCTACACGGTGGTGGGCTCTCTTGTCGGGGAATGGATGCTCCAGGAAGGACAGACACTGATCGAACTGGACCTCTCCGACGAAGACCCTGGTGCCTACTTCCTGCAGTGCCTTTCCCGCGAGCATCGTTTTGTCACCCGGTTAATCATAAGCAGGTAACATGAAAATATCCAGAGAAGAAGCACTGGCCCGGCTCCGGGAACACGTGAGCCATGAGAAAACCATCGTCCATTGCCTGGCCTCCGAGGCTGTGATGCGGGCCCTTGCCAGGCGCCTGGGGGAGGACGAGGATCGCTGGGGACTGACCGGCCTTTTGCATGATATCGATGTGGAGGTGACCAACGCCGATCCCAAGGTACATGCCCTGAAGGCCGAAGAATTGCTGGCCGGTTTCGGTCTGGATGCTGAAATGATCGATGCCATCCGGATGCACAACGACGAGGCCACAGGCCTATCCAGGAGCACCACCTTTCAACATGCGCTGGCAGCCGGGGAGACCATCACCGGTTTAATCTATGCCACGACCCTGGTGTACCCCGATAAAAAGATTGCCAGTGTCAAATACAAATCGGTCCGAAAGCGGATGAAGGAGAAAGCCTTTGCGGCCAGCGTGAAGCGCGATCACATCCTGGAATGCGAGAAGATCGGGATCCCCCTGGACGAGTTCATCCAGCTGTCGGTGGATGCCATGAAAGATATTTCAGAGGACATTGGTCTTTGAGCCGTACCCCTGAATTCTGCTGGCGCATCAGCTGCCCCGGGCTGTTACACTCGGTTCCCCGTTATTGATTGCTGTGCACCACCTGGTGGCCCAGCAGGCGGTCGTAGCGGGAACCGGGCGGACGGTGGTAGAACAGGATCAGGTATTCGTTGCCTGTCTCGTCGTGGCTCCCTTCAATTTCGTCCATCACGAACTGCTCTGAGTTAGCAGGCAAAAAGAGGTAGCGGTAATTGTATACGCCCTGTTTCAGCAGGAGGCTCTTCCTGTATGCCTGCTCATCAGCATGGTACTCCATGAGGCCCAGCTCATCGAACTGCCAGTTGGTGAGTGCCCCCGTAAGAAAGACTTTCCCATCCAGGGGAAGCGGCATGTCCAGCCGGAAATGGACGAATACATAGTCGGCGTCCACCGCAGGGTCCTGGCTCCCTTCGGCTTCGATGGCGTACCTGCCATTGATGTCCTCTTTGGAAAAGTAGTTGTGGGGGGGACGGGCCTGGTCGGGCTTCAGCTCAAAATGGAAGTAGGGATCCATGAATTCGATCCGCTGCACATAGTAGGTGGGGGTCCGGGTGTTCTTGGTGTCAAAGAACCTGAATTCATTCCCGCCCGGGAAAATGTTCTCCTCCTGGTAATCATAGACCAGCTCCCCGGGCCGGACCATGCTGGGCTGCAGGGTGGAGATGCCCAGGTCCCACAATCCGTTCTGAAACACATAGGTCCGGGTTTCGCTGTAGGGATCATCCATGGTGACCCCGGAATGCCGGACCGTAAAGTCCACTTCCTGGCAGCAGGCCTTGTAATGGTTCAGCACCGGGATGTGGGCAGAGGCTTCGATGTGGACCGCACCTTCGGTGACCATGAAGCGTTTGGTAAATACCACCTCCTCCTGGTTTCCGTTGCGGTAGACCACCAACAAATAGTTGCCCGAAAGCATCAGGCGGGTGTTCTCATTGGGAATTTCCAGCTGGTAATGCAGGTAATTGAAATAGGTGTTGAAGGAAGGGGTACTGTGCCGGATTTCGTTCTCCGGGTAACCCTCCAGGTACTCCATCTCCGAAAGATCGGAGGGGGTCCAGTCCGCATTGCAATGGATCACCTTGTACATGAAGACCGGCTGCTCGCTGGACAGATCATCAAATTCAAGCACCAGGGGAACATCCCCGCTTAATTTGATCACAGGATAGCTCATGGGCCAGCCCTGGCGGTACATCCGGACGGTTTTTACGCTGTGGTCCAGTACCATCTCACGGAAAGCCCCCCCGGGATCTTCGAAGGCATACTGACAAAGGGCAGGTCTAAAACTGACCTGCATCAGTATAATATATGTTATGATAACGGAGGCTATTTTCATAATATCGCAGACATATTTGGCAGCAGAATCATACAAGCAAGAACCGTGCCTGTAAAAAATCCGCAGGGGGTTTGAAGCTTGGTAAATTTAGCTATTTTTGAGAGATCATATTGTAGATTATTATACCGTTACAAAATAATCCATGGCTGAGGTAATCAAGATTAAAAAGGGACTGGACATCAAAATGAATGGACAGGCCGAGCTTATCTATGTGAAAGCCCCCCGGGCGAAAACGTATGCAATCAAGCCGGGGGACTGGCACGGGCTTACGCCCAAGATTATCCCCAAACTCTGCGACGAAGTGAAGGTGGGAACCCCCATTTTCTATGACAAATACCACCCGGAGGTGAAATTCTGTTCACCGGTGAGCGGGATCCTGTCGTCCATCAACCGGGGCGAACGAAGAAGGATCATCGAGGTGGTCATTGAGGATGATGGCAAGGACACGGCCGAATCCTTCCTTCAGGCCGATCCCACCACCCTGAAGCGTGAACAGGTGGTGGAGAACTTGCTGGCCAGCGGTCTCTGGCCTTCCATCCGCAGGCGTCCCTACACGGTGATGGCCAGAACGGGAGAGGTACCCAAATCCATTTTCATCTCAGCCTTTGACACCGCTCCCCTGGCCCCCGATTATGATTTCCTGCTCAAGGACTCGGAGGAAGATTTTCAATGGGGCGTCAATGCCCTGAAACAGCTGACGGAAGGCAAGGTGCACCTGAACCTGGACGGCCGCTATCCTTCGGTTCGCACCCTGAACAGTATTCAGGGAGTGGAGATCAACCGTTTCAAGGGCCCACACCCTGCAGGAAACGTGGGCATTCAGATCCACAAGCTCGATCCCATCAATAAAGGGGACGTTGTATGGGTGGTTCAGCCCCAGGACGTGGTGGCCATCGGCCGCTTGTTCCGCAAAGGCAAATATGATCCTTCCGTGGTGGTGGCCCTTACGGGGGCAAGGGTGAGTAAGCCCCAGTATTACAAGACCATTCGGGGCACTTCCGTGGCTCCCTTGCTGGAGAATCAATTGAAGGAGGAAGACAACCGGGTGATCAGCGGCAATGTGCTCAACGGCAAGCAGGTAGATCCGGAAACCGGCTATGTGGGTTTCTTCGATTCACAGGTCACGGTGATCCGCGAAGGCAATTACCATGAATTGTTTGGCTGGATCCTGCCCGGATTTAAAAAGATGTCAGTGGCCAGATCCTTTGCCTCCAGGTGGCTGATGCCCAATAGAAAATTTGACATGGACACCAATTACCATGGGGGGGAACGGGCGTTTGTGATGACGGGTCAATACGAAAAAGTGCTGCCCATGGATATCTATCCCATGCAATTGATCAAGTCCATCATGGTGAACGACATCGATAAAATGGAACAGCTGGGTATTTATGAGCTCGACGAAGAAGACCTGGCCCTCTGTGAATTTGTCTGCACCTCCAAGATCCAGGTGACCAAAATTCTCCGGGACGGTCTTCGGGCTTTGAGGAAAGAAATGGAAGATTAAACTTACACCAAGTATACACATGAGTTCTTTACGACGATTTGTAGATAAGATCAAGCCCTCGTTTGAAAAAGGGGGAAAGCTTCATATCTTCCTGGCAGGATTTGAAGCCATCGAGACCTTTCTCTTTGTGCCCGACACGACCACCAAGGGACGGGTGCACATCAGGGATGCCAACGACATGAAACGTTCCATGATCATTGTGGTGATTGCCATGGTGCCTGCCTTGCTGTTTGGGATGTGGAACACCGGTTACCAGCATTTTCTGGCCATGGGAGTGGATGCGGATTTCTGGCAAAGGATCTGGTTTGGTTTCCTGAAGGTATTGCCCATCATCCTGGTGAGCTATGGGGTGGGTCTGGGTATCGAGATCGCCTTTTCACAAATGCGCCACGAAGAGGTGGCCGAAGGCTATTTTGTTTCCGGGATGCTGATCCCCCTGATCATGCCTGTGGATGTGCCGCTATGGATGGTCGCCGTGGCCACCGTTTTTGCTGTGGTGATCGGGAAAGAGGTGTTTGGGGGTTCGGGCATGAATATCCTGAATCCCGCCCTGGTGGCCAGGGCCTTTCTGTTTTTTGCCTATCCCGCGCACATGTCGGGCGACAAAGTCTGGATCGCAGGCATGATGGACGGAACAGGAGTAGTTGATGGCTATTCGGGCGCCACCATCCTAGGCGGCGATACCGTTATCGGCGGCGACAGCATCATCGGCGGTAACGTCTGGATTACCAAAAGCGTACCCCCTTTCTCCCGGGTCTACTACCAGGGGAAAATCCGGCAGCAAGTCGTGCAGGAAGATGTGCCGGAAGTTTGATCACTACCAATACGCACTAAACCACAAATTAAAAATCATGGCCTCAGTTCTGGATCTGGT
>CBDTYO010000289.1:0-5419 GCA_965364615.1 uncultured Bacteroidia bacterium | reverse complement strand
CCAGCTGAGCTTTCCTTCTACTGGGGGATGGCAGAACTGGACCACCACCCGCAACCAGGTCTTTCTTACAGCGGGGCAGCATCAGTTGCGCATGACCATCACAGCTCCATTATTCAACATCAACTGGCTCGAATTCAGCTGGCGGAGCACGGGGGTGGATGAGTTTCCCCAGGTACCCGGCGGGATCAGTCTCTATCCCAATCCCACCAATGGGACCCTTTTTGTGGAAGGGACCCTTGAGGCAGGAAAGGAAGGGGAGATCCTGGTCTTTGATCTCAGGGGACGGCCATTGCTTTCAAAGCCCCTTAAGGGAAGCGGACCTTTCTCGGAACGCATGGATCTGGAAGGCTTTGCCACGGGTACCTTCGTGGTACTGGTCAGGGAACAGGGGGGCAGGATCCTGGCGCGAGAGCTGGTGGTTATCGGCGATTGACTTTACCGGGCCAAAGGGAGATCAGGAAGCCCGTAAGAAAGATGGCCAGGGTGCCAAAAACAATGGTCAGGTAAGAGTGGAAGATGTTCCCGTACCTGGAAGGGTCTTGGGCCAAAGAGCTGAGGCTCATCCAGGCGATGACCGCAATTCCGACCAGGACGGCAATGACCGCACCGGTGCTCCGGCTTCGTCTGGTGAAAGCCCCGAGCAGGAAGAGGCCCAACATGCCCCCGCTGAATATGGAGGCCAGTTTCCACCAGGCATCCAGGGCCGATTTCACATTGATCATGGCCAGGGCCACCGATATGGCAAGCACGGTGATCACCACCGTGGTCCGGTAGAGCACCCTCATGGACGCTTTTTCGCTGGGCGCTTTTTTGGTGAATTTCCGGTAATAATCGGTCAGGAACACCGTGGCCGCGCTATTGAAACTGGTGGAGATGGTACTCATTCCGGCGGCAAAAATGGAGGCGATCAGCAAACCGGCTACTCCTGTGGGAAGCTGGGTGACAATGAAATGGGGAAATACCTGATCGGCCTTGTCAAGGTCCTGGAGGCCTGGCGGCAAATAGTCTTGCCCGGAAATATAAAAGGAATAGAGTGCTGTACCGATCAGCAGGAAGACCAGGGAAACAGGGATGTACAGCAGTCCGCCCGACAGGGCAGATCGCTTGGCTGCGCGGTCGGAACGGGAGGCCATGTATCGCTGGATGTAGTTCTGGTCAATGCCGAAATTCTGCAGATTGATAAAGATGCCATAGACCAGCACCACCCAGAAGGTGGAGCTGGAAAGCTCGAGGCTGAAACTCCCCAAACTGAGTTTCCCGTGCTCCAGGGCAATCTGCCATACCTGTCCTGCGCCGCCCGGCATTTTCAGCAGGATGAAGACAATGGTGATCAAAGCTCCGCAGATCAGCAGGATCGCCTGGATGGCATCGGTCCATACCACCGCCTGAAATCCTCCCATCATGGAATAGATCATGATGGCCATCCCGGTAAGCACAATGACCAGGGCGATGTTCCAGCCAAAGATGGCGTGGATGGTGAGCGCCAGCAGGTAAAGGATGGTACCCACACGCATCAACTGGGTGAGCAGGTAGCAGACCGATACATAGATCCTGGCCCAGGGCCCATACCGTGCTTCCAGATAGGAGTATGCTGAAGGGCTGTTGATCTTCCGGTAGAGGGGGACGAAGAACCTGACGGCCATCCAGGCAGCCAGGGGAATGGTGAGGCTGAATACAAAGGGATTCCAATTGGACTGGTAAGCAATCCCGGGCAGGGCCAGGTAAGAGATGCTGCTGACAAAGGTGGCGAAGATCGACAGGGTGATCACCCACCCCGGTATGCTCTGGTTCCCGAGGGTAAATGCACCTGAGGTCCTGTTCCGCCGAAAAAAGGAAGCACCAAACAGGGTGACCCCGATCATGTACGCGACAAATATGGCTGTGTCCAGCTGGTGCATTCAGCGCTTAATTAAGCCCGGGCAGTTCCTGCGGATCGAGTATCACATGTTTGACCGACTCCCGGTCATAGGTGTAGGTAATGTGGACCATCCCGTCGGTGGACTGGATGACTGCGGGATAGGAATATTCTCCCTGCTTGTTCTCCAGGGTAAGCACTGGTTTCCAGTCCTTTCCATCTTCGGAGATGGCCACATTCAGGATCTTCCTGCCTGGCGATTTTTTCCCTCTTTTTGAATGGTTGTACACCAGCAATTGCCTTCCGTCACGCAGGGTGAGCGCATCTGTACCTGCACTGGGATTGGGCAGGGAGGTGGCGCTCATGGGGCTCCAGCTCTGGCCTCCGTCTTCCGACCAGCTTTGAGAAATCACATCCTGCATGGTCCGGCAGAGGATCTGCAGGCTTCCATCCTGGTGGGTAAGAATGCTGGGCTGGATGGCATCAAACTCGATCCCATCATTGATGGGGCCGATGACTTCCCAGCTTTTTCCCAGGTCGCGGGTGAGTTCAAAATGCACCCTCCACAACAACTGACCCTGATCGATGACCTCGGTACTGGAAGGGCAGAGAAGGGTACCATCCTCCAGTTGGATGGGCTTATTCTTCACAGGTCCGAGCAGGTATCCCAGCCTGGAGCTTCCCAGCCTGCGGGCAGGGGACCAGGTCCTTCCGTCATCCTCCGAGCTTTTCATTTCGCCCCACCACTCCCGCGGACTGGGTCCCACCTTGTAGAACAGCAGCAGGGGCCCCTCTTTGGCCTGAAAGAGGACGGGGTTCCAGCAGGGATAGCGCGTTGTATTGTCCTGGATGCCATTGGCCACCTCCACCGGTGTGTCCCATTTTCCATCCACCAGGCGGGACAGCCAGATCCCCACATCCGGATTTTTTTCATGCTTTCCCCCAAACCAGGCGGCTAGCATGCCCGATTTTGTCTCCACGATGGTGGAGGCGTGACATTCCGGGGTGGGCTTTTGGTCAAGGGGAAAGATGAGCTCTCCTGATATATATCCTGATGTTCCCGCGACGGCCGGTCCGGGCAGAACCATTTCCTGGGCCCTAAGAGAAGGGGAAAAGGCCCAAAACGCTGCCGCCCATAAGATCATTGAGGCAATGATGGTCTTCATTCGATTTGCGCTTAAAAGTTATCTATTTACGTGAAAGTAATATAAATGAATTTCTCATGATATGCTAATCCCCCTATATTTGTCTGACCAGGGAATCCCATGAAAAAGGCAGTATCCGATGGAATCTTATGATGTGATCATTGTGGGCGGGGGGCCCGCCGGCCTTCAGTGTGCCAGGGAGCTGTCCCGGTCTCCGCTCCGGGTACTGTTGCTGGAAAAGGCTGCGGTGTTTGGGGATAAATTATGTGCCGGGGGACTCACACTCAAGGATCTGAAGGTGCTTCCTTTGCCAGATGAGCTTATACAGCAAAAAATCCTCAGGGCAGCCCTGCATTCCAGGCGAAGGACCGCTGAAAGCCACACTCCTGTTCCCTATGTTTTTACGGTGGACAGGAAGGACCTGGGTGCTTTCCAGAGGAGCCTGCTGGATGGCACGAAGGTGGAAGTAAGGACCCAGTGCCAGGTCACGGAGATCGGTCAGCATCAGCTTACCCTCAAAAACGGTGAGGTGCTTGGATTCCGGTACCTGGTGGGAGCAGACGGCTATGCTTCTGTGGTGCGAAGGCACCTGGGCTTGCCAGTGCGCCGGAGATTGATGGGATTTCAGTATACCCTGCCCGTGCAAGAGGAGCATCCCGTTCTGGAAATGTTCATGGATGCGCGCAGGTTTCATGCATGGTATGCCTGGATCTTTCCCCATGGAAATACGCTGGCTGTCGGATGCTGCGGCGATCCGGACCGCATTCCCCCTCAAAAGCTGAAAGAGGGATTTCACCAGTGGCTGAAGGAAAGAAGCCTGGAACCGGGCGAGGCCAGGCTCGAATCGCACCCCATTGGCTGTGATTACCAGGGATACAGGTTCGGCCCTGTTTTCCTGGTGGGGGAGGCCGCCGGACTTGCTTCAGGTTTTACGGGGGAAGGCATATACCAGGCACTGGTCTCCGGCCAGGAAGTGGCCAGGATGATCATGGATCCGGCCCATCAGCCAGACCAGCTGCAGCAGGTCCTGGGTTACAACCGCACCCTGTATCGACTCCTGGCTGTGTTTCAATGGGCCGGGCCCCTGAGGGGAAGCCTGCAGGAGTTTTTCCTCTATCTGATGATGCGAAAGTGGGTCAGGAACAAAATCAACTCCCTCTTTTCCTGAACCGCATCACCTTTTATTCCCCCTGTTTTTCCAGTTTATAGGCTACCACGCGGTTGTCGAAAAAGGTGGGTACATAGACGACCTGTTCCCTGGTGTTGAAACCGATGTCCGCCGTATTAATTTCCTGGTCGGAGGTCAGGAGCAGGGAGATCTTGCTGAAATCGGGCAGGATCAGGAACACTTCACCCAACCAGCTTGAGGTCAGATAATGCCCCTCAATTCCGGTATATTCCACCCCGTCGCCATATCCGATACCGGTTGCAACAGTTTCAAAGGAGCCCGTCTCCCTGTCAATGATTTTCAGATCCTGGCTTCCCGAGGAGGTCAGCAGGATCCGGGATTCTTCAATGTACAATCCATTGGGGCCTTCCAGGCCACTGCTGATCCAGGGGGCAAGTTCGCCCTGGTCATAGGTCCAGATGCTGCCCTGGTCTGAATCGGTGAAATAGACCTTTCCACTGGCATCGATGTCTACATCGTTCAGGAAGGAAGCTCCTTCCACATCCACCTTTTCCACAATTTGAGCCGCTTCCACATCGATAATCACAAGCTGGTCAATATCGCATACATAGAGCCGTTTCCCAAATATGCCCATTCCTTTGGGCGCATTGAGGCCGCTCACCCATTCAGGGGATTTCACGGTCCCGTCGGTTCCAAGGACAGCAATATAACCTTCCCCGTTTTTTTCGTCAGGAGCACCGTTGATGCAGGAGACGTAGAGCTGCTGACTGGAGGCATCGAACAATACCGATTCGCAGGTCAGCATGCTCTGATCTGTTCTCCAGAGTTCGGTCAATTGCCAGGTGGGTGTGCTTTGTTCGGTGCCTGTGTTCTGGGAGCTTTTCGTGTTGCAACTCCAGGCCAGCACAAGCAAAGGGAGAAATGCTAATACATGTTTCATGGCTTTTGGGTTTATGATGATTAATGATACAAACAGCAAATTATGCTATTTGTTTGATTCAATCATTTTCAGGGAAGGGTTTCTGTGCATAGTTGTATCTTTGGTCGATGAATTACCTGTCTGCAGAAAACCTCTCAAAATCATTCGGGGAGCAAGTGCTCTTCGAAGGCATCACCCTGGGTTTGTCCAAGGGGGACAAGGCGGCCATCATTGCCAGGAACGGGACGGGAAAAACCACCCTCTTGAGGATCCTGGCCGGAAAAGAAGCGGCCGACGGGGGAGCATTCACTTTCAGAAACGATCTGAAGGTGGCCTTC
Organism: uncultured Bacteroidia bacterium; assembly: GCA_965364615.1. GTDB lineage: Bacteria > Bacteroidota > Bacteroidia > Bacteroidales. Next base: position 33 of record CBDTYO010000289.1, on the reverse strand, counting down.
CTGGAACAGGCTCCCGAGCTGGATCAAAGCCTT
>CBDTYO010000288.1:0-5542 GCA_965364615.1 uncultured Bacteroidia bacterium | reverse complement strand
GACGCTGAATCCCGACTTCGGCACGATCGAGCAGGACGATCTGGTCGTGAACCTGTCCGCCTTCGAGAACTTCTTCAGCGAGAAGCGGGCCTTCTTCCTCGAGGGCATCGAGATCTTTCGGGATTACCTGGTGGTGGAAGAACGCAAAGAGGGGTTGAGCCACCTGCGGGTGATGCCCTGGGCAGGGGGACAAGAGCATTACATCGACATGGGAGAAGAAGTCTACAGTGCCTGGATCTCGGTCAATCCCGAATTTGACAGCCGGGTACTGAGATACGGATATACCTCTCTGACCACCCCAGTTTCGACCATCGACTATGACCTGGAGACCCGGGAAAAGATGCTGCTGAAGCAGGAAGAAGTGGTGGGGGGCACCTTCGATCCTGCCAATTATGAGACAAAGCGACTCTATGCCAAGGCCGATGACGGGAAAAAAATACCCATGAGCGTGGTCTACCGCAAAGGAACTGTAATGGATGGTCAGAATCCCACCCTGTTGTATGGATACGGATCTTACGGACACACCATTGATCCCTCCTTTCGTTCCCACCGCCTTTCGCTGCTGGACCGTGGATTTGTCTTTGCCATTGCCCACATCCGAGGCAGCCAGGTCTACGGGCGTCCCTGGTACGAAGACGGAAAGCTGTTGAAGAAGAAAAATACATTCACCGATTTCAATGATTGCGCGGAATACCTGATCAGGGAGAATTACACATCTCCGGAGCATTTGTATGCCATGGGCGGCAGTGCGGGCGGATTGCTGATGGGCGCTGTGATCAATCTGCAGCCCGAGCTCTACCGCGGGATCATTGCGGCAGTGCCTTTTGTGGATGTGGTCACCACCATGCTGGATGAGGACATTCCCCTGACCACCAGCGAATACGATGAGTGGGGCAATCCCAATGAGAAGGAGTACTACGACTACATGCTATCCTATTCCCCCTACGACCAGGTGGAGGCTAAGGAATATCCCAATCTGCTGGTCACAACAGGATTACATGACAGTCAGGTGCAGTACTGGGAGCCTGCCAAATGGGTAGCCAAACTGAGGGACCTGAAAACCGACGATAACCTGCTCCTGATGTATTGCAATATGGAGACCGGACACGGAGGAGCTTCAGGCAGGTTCGAAGCTTACAAGGAAACCGCCATGGAGTACGCCTTTTTGTTCAGCCTGGAAGGGATCGAGGAGTGATTTCACCCACGAGTTAAGCGAGTTTTTATGTTACCGATTACCCACACCTGCAAATACAGGATCCTCTATGCCGATACCGACATGATGGGGGTCATCTATTACGGGAATTACGGTCGCCTGTATGAGATGGGACGGACCGAGATGATCAGGGAAATGGGCATGCCCTACATTGAGCTGGAAAATCAGGGCATTGTGATGCCGGTGTTTTCGGTGGAAGCCAAATACCGGAAGGTATTGAAGTATGATGAACTGATCACCATCCATACCACCGTGAAAGACCTGCCCGGGGCCAGGATGGAGTTTTTTCACAAGATCCACAACGAGGAGGGATTGCTGGCCCATGAGGCAACCGTGGTCCTGGTTTTTCTGAATACCCATACCAACCGTCCGGTCAGGGCTCCTGAAGCCCTGGTGAAATTGCTGCAGAACTATTCAGGCTGAAGGGTCAGCACGGTGATCTCCGGCCGGATCCCCACCCGGCCGGGAAACCCGGTATATCCCAGCCCCCGGTTCACATACAGGTATTGCCCGTTCTCCGTGTACAGGCCTGCCCAGTGCTTGTAGGTCCATCCCGAAGGGCTCCATTGGAAATCCCCGATCTCGATCCCGAACTGCATGCCATGGGTATGTCCGGACAGGGTCAGTGCAATGTCTTCTTTTCCCCTGACCTGCAGGTCCCAGTGTGAAGGATCGTGGGAAAGCAGGATCTTTATGAGCCCGGGATCGGTATCCCTCAGGGCCCTTTCCAGGTCCCCATGCTGGGGGAAAGGAGGCTTGCCCCAGTTCTCCACACCCACGATTTCCAGGGAGTGTCCGTTGACAGACAGTTTCCGGTGCACATTCAGCCAAAGATCGAATCCACAGGCCCTGATCTGTTTTTTTACCTCTTCCAGGTTGGCAGCTTCCTCTTCCTTGGATTTCCAAGGGTAATAGGCTCCGTAATCATGGTTCCCCAGCACGGCAAATTTGCCCAGAGGCGCTTTCAGGCCGTTCAGGATCTCCACAAAGGGTTCCGTTTCCTCGGCAAAGTTGTGCACCAGATCCCCTGTGAACAGGATCAGGTCAGGTTCCAGCCGGTTCACCTGAGCCACCACCTGGCGGATATATCCCGGTCGATTGTAAAAACCAGCCAGGTGTATGTCGGAGAGCTGGACGATGGTGAGTCCGTGGAAGGATTCCGGGAGGGCGGGTAGCACGATGCTTTCCCGTTGGACTTTCACATGGGTGCGTCCCTTGGCCATGCCCCAGGCAAAAGCCATGAAAACCAGCAATCCCAGAATGGCGCCGGGGATCAGGAACCAGGATCTGAAATCCCCTTGTTCCCTGCGGAACAGGGAAGTTGCCGCCATGGAAAGATCCCCGAGTACCTGGCTCAGATTGAACAGGAGCTTGGGTACATAAAGCATGAGGAAGATGCCCATGATCAGCATCACACCGAAAAAGCGGGAAGGGTCCCGCAGGTGCTGAAATTGGGTCCCGGCCCAAAGGACCGACAGAAACATGAGCAAAGTGATGCCCCAGTATCCATAGAAGAACAGGGGATTCCCTTCCCGTCCCCAAGAGAACAGATGTTGTATCCCACGCCAGGCATACAGGTCCATGCCCACCATAAAGAGGGTAAATGCGGCAATGATCAGGATGGGTCTCATGGCATGACTTTCTGCCGCAAAATAAGGAATATTAATGGAGTTTCAGTACATTTAAAAGCATGAGAACAAGCAGAGCCCGGTCAGGTACCTTGCTCATGGTCCTGGCCCTTTACACCACCATTGCACAGACAACCTTTGCTCAGGACCCCCCGGGGAAAGCGGATGGCCTTTTGGGCCCCCTGCCGGAGCTGCTCCAGAGCCGGGAGGGAAGGCCCATCGAATCGGCCGGCCAGTGGGAGCAGATCCGGCATCCTGAACTGCTGGAGCTTTTCCGTGAGCACATGTATGGCCGGGTTCCCCGGACCCCTGTGTCGATCCGTTACCAGTTGATGTTCTCTGACACCGAAGCCCTCCAGGGCCTGGCCACCATGAAAGAAGTACTAATGGAAGTGGTCCGGAATTCCGATACCCTGGATATGAACCTGCTCATCTTCCTGCCCAACGACCGTCCCGGACCAGTGCCTGTCTTCCTGGGCCTGAATTTTAACGGGAACCATACCATCCATCCGGATCCACAGATTGCTGTTACTGAGAACTGGGTGCGGAACAACAGCGACCTGGGGATTACGGACCATCGTGCCAGGGAGACCTCCAGGGGTTCGGCGGCAGGACGCTGGCCGGTGGAATTGATGCTCTCCAGGGGTTACGGACTGGCCACCATGTATTATGGCGATATTGATCCGGATTTTGACGATGGATTTGAAAACGGGATCCATGGCCTGATGGATGAACAAAGGCATCCGGATTCCTGGGGCTCCATCGCGGCCTGGGCCTGGGGCCTGTCCCGTGCCATGGATTACTTCGAAGAAGATGTGGACATTGACCAGGAACGGGTAGCTGTCATGGGCCATTCCAGGCTGGGAAAGACCTCCTTGTGGGCCGGTGCCCAGGATGAACGTTTTGCCATGGTGATTTCCAACAACTCCGGATGCGGCGGTGCGGCCCTTTCAAGGAGGGCCATGGGCGAAACAGTGAGCCGCATCAACCAGTCCTTTCCACACTGGTTTGCCGCCAGGTTCAGGGACTACAACGACCATGAAGCGGAGCTGCCCCTGGATCAGCACATGCTGATGGCCCTGATGGCACCACGTCCCCTGTATGTGGCCAGTGCGGAAGAAGATGACTGGGCCGATCAGCGTGGGGAGTTCCTGTCCCTCTTTTATGGAAGCCAGGCCTATACCCTCTATGGCGAGGAGGCCCTGACAGATAAGCAGATGCCTGAGTTGAACCGGCCGGTCAAAGCGGGCAGGGTGGGTTACCACATAAGAAAAGGGAAGCACGATGTGACCCGCTACGACTGGGAGCAATATATGGATTTCGCCGATGAGCAAATGTCGGTTAAAACAGGCCGGAGCCAGGAAAACCCGGTGAGCATTGAATGGATCAATGAGCGCTTGTTTGCCACCCATCCCAGGCTGATCCTTACCCCGGAATTGGAATACACCCTCTGGAACAGGCTGGACTCGGGCGATTCCCTGGTGGCCGCAGGAATGCAACTGCTGCTGCGCCATGCAGAATCCATGCTTGAGCTGGATCCCCTGGCCAGGCAGCAACGGGGCAGGAGGCTGCTTGGGGTTTCCCGCGAGGCCATCCGTAGACTGACCACCCTTGCCCTGGCCCATCGTTTTGAAAGGGATGAGCGCTATCTCAGCAGGCTGGAGGAGGAACTCCAGGCGGTGTGCAGCTTTAGCGACTGGAATCCGTCCCACTTTCTGGATGTGGCTGAAATGGCCGCCGGAGTGGCCCTGGCCCTGGACTGGGCCGGGGAATGGCTCTCCCCGGAAGTGAAGGATCTGGCACGATCTGCTTTGGTCAATAAGGCCTTGAAACCGGGCCTGGCCTCAAGCTCACAAAACTGGTGGATCACCACCGATAACAACTGGAACCTGGTCTGTCACGGGGGACTCTCGCTGGCAGCCCTGACAGTCTATGAGGAGGAGCCGGAACTGGCCTCGGCCGTTCTGCACCAGGCCGTGGAACACATCCCCCTGGCACTGGCACCTTACGGGCCGGAGGGTGTTTATCCCGAGGGGGCTTCCTATTGGTTCTATGCCACCACCTATCTTTGCACGGCCATTTCAGCCTATGAGTCGGCCCTGGGCACCGACTTCGGCTTTCTCAACGCACCCGGGGTGCAGGAGAGCGCGGTGTTCAGTCAGGTGCTGGCCGGACCCTCCGGGGAGTATTTCAACTTCTTTGATTCCGGACTGGGAGGTTTTCATGGCCTCACCCATTTTGGTTTGCTGGCCTGGTTTGCCCATCGGAGCGGGGGAAGTTTTGACTGGAGCAGTTATGCCAAAGAGCTTGAAACTGTGTTAGGCGACTCCACGTCTCCTGCAGGTCCCCGTTTTTTTCCGGCGCATTTTCTCAACCTGGCCACCCTGGAAAGGGGAAGGCAGGAGGAATTTTCCTGTCCTGAAGCCTGGTCAGCAGGAGGAAATGAACCCCTGGTGGTCATGCGGGACCATCTGAACCGGAAGGAGGCCTTCTTTCTGGCTGCCAAGGGGGGGCGGGCAGCGGACAATCACGGGAACATGGATGCCGGTTCCTTTGTGTTTGAACTGAACGGAGTGCGGTGGTCGGTGGATCCCGGGAACCAGGACTACCATACCCTGGAACAGATCCTGGGCGGTGCTTTGTGGAGCAGCGCACAGGATTCCCCCAGATGGAGCCTGCTCACCAAGCACAGTGCGGGGCA
>CBDTYO010000287.1:0-5562 GCA_965364615.1 uncultured Bacteroidia bacterium | reverse complement strand
GTCGTTGTAGGAATTGGCATCGGCGCGCAGACCAAAGGACAGCACCAGCCTGTCCTTAAAAAAGTCCTTGCTGACCTGTCCGAACAGGCCCCACTTGAACAGATCAAAAAAGGATTCCGTATCCAGGGTGATGGGCTGGTTGTTCACAAACACCTTGTTGAAGTTGCTGGCATAGAATTTGGCATATTCAAAATTGGCACCATAGTTCACCCTCAACCCTCCCTTGTACAGGGAAGTGTGTTCATACCTGAATTTGTTCTCGATCTCATCCGAACTGTAGTCCTGGAGTTTCAGATCTTCCTGCCTGATGTTATCCTGGTATTTGAGCGACTCGTTGTGCAGGTAATTCCGGCTCAGGACCCAGGTGTCGTAGCCCTGATCCCTGAAATGTTTCCATACCCCGCCGATGGCATAACTCCACTGGAAGTTCTCGGGCAGGTAGCCCAGGATAAATCGTTGTTCCTCGGTTTCATTGGCATCCAGGTTGAGGTTATTGTTATCGTAAGAACCGATGCTGATCAGGGAGAGTTCGTTCTTCTCATTGAGCCTGGTCTTCACCTTCAGCTGGTAATCGTTGTACTTGGGCAGGAAGGGGAGCTCCAGCAGTTGAAACAGGAACTGCAGGTAGGAACGGCGGTAGGAAAATATGTAGGTGGTGTTTTCCCCTATGGGTCCGTTCAGGGTGAGCGCCAGGTCGGAGGCACCCACCGATCCCCTGAAATTCAGTTTCTCCTGGTTTCCATCCACCTGGGACAGGTCGATGACAGAGCTCAGGGCATTGCCCTTATTGGCCGGGAATGCCCCAGTATACAGGTTGACCTCTCTCAGGAAATCCGCATTGATGATCCCCACCGGTCCCCCGGATGCACCCTGGGTGGCGAAATGGTTGATGTTGGGGATCTCGATCTCGTCAAGGTAGAAAGTGTTTTCACTGGGTCCGCCCCCCCTGACAATCACATCATTTCGCTGGGCAGGGGTCGAAGCCACCCCAGGATAGGACTGGATCACCTTGGAAATATCCCGGTTTCCGCCCGGACTCTTTTCAATCTCCTTGATGCTGATGCGCTGCAGGGAAACGGGACTCTCCTTGATTTTTCTGAAAGGGGAGGCTTTGATGACCACCTCTTCCAACTCCACATTGGCAGGCACCAGGGGTACCTCCAGAAAGACCTTTTTGGCATTGGTGACCAGGATCTCTTCTGAAATATAGGTTTCAAATCCCACCGATGAGATCCGCAATTCCACATAGCCCGGCTCCAGACCGGTAAAGATAAATTTGCCATCCAGATCGCTGATCGAACCGATGGTGGTTCCGAAAATGGCCACGGTGGCAAATTCCACCGGCTCGTTGTTGTTGGCGTTGAAAACCCTTCCTTGAATGACTCCTTGCTGGGCTTGAGCCATGGCATGAGACAGGAATAAAAGGGTAAATAGAGTCAGTATTTTTACAGTCTTCATTGCAATTGGGTTATTCACAGGTAAGAACGTATACACCCGAATATTGTTCAATATATCAACGGATAAATTAAACAAAAAATACAACCCAACGTGAATGGTTTGATTTACCTAAGCTTATCCCAATGTAGTTTGGGATATTTTAGGCGGGCTGCTTCAAGTTTTTCCTCCATCCCAGCACGCCTTCGCTGTTCCGCATCCCCTTCTTCATTCAATGGCCGGTGTTCCTGCATCTTCCTTAATGCCTCCACCTCCCCGATGATCTCCCTGGCGCCGTCTTCGATCAATGCCCCCTGGAACCTTTCCCAGATATAGCGGGTGGTTTGTTCACTCATATGAAGCATGTCATCGGCATAAAAGCGGTAATCGCGCAGTTCGTCCATCACAATCTCATAGGAAGGAAAGTAGAAAAATTGCCCGGAAAACTCTTGCTGCAGCGCATCCCCTGCCAGCAAAAGGGAGGCTTTGCTAAGCTGATTGCCATGGGCACCGTCCTTCCAGTGCCTGACCGGGCTTACAGTATGAATGATCTTTAGCTGCTTGTTATAAGCAAACAACTCTGGAAGAAGGTTCTCGTAGGCCGCAATGATCTCCCGGGGGCTGAGCCGTCCACGGGTAAATTCCCTGTCGGGGATCTTATGGCAGTTGCAGACCACCTCGCCAGTGGCCCTGAGCCGATACACCCATGACGTGCCCCAGGTAAGAACCAGGATCCGGGCCTGTTTCAGGCACTCTTTGGCTTCCTGAAAAGACTGGTTGATCTTTTGCAGGCTTTTGTCCCGATCAATGGATGAAAAAGACGTATCATGATCAAAAGAAATCCATCGTTCATTGTGCCGATCCAGATCCCCTGCCTGGTAAGCTGTTTTGTGCAACAGGGCATCCAGCCCCATTTTCACAGACATGGGATTGTAAGTTACCCCAAAAGGATTGACACATACAGGAAACAGGTATCTCTCCAAAAGCCGCCCGATGTTTTCGGTGAAGCAGGATCCCATCATCAGGACCTGCGAACTATGGTTCAGTGAAAAAGGATATTCGGGCAGGCTGACTTCGGTAAGCAGTTTCATGCTATGGCTGTAAAATTACGGCTAAAGCAAGATACGGAAAATGCTCCGAACAATGGAAATCAGGGCAATAGCCTGTTTACGTTTTTTTCAGGGAATACACCATCAGCACATCCCCGTGCCTCAGGAAAAGCTTTCCGTCGAAAATGTATGGATGGGACCAGTGCGGGCCATTCCCCTTTTCAACCCTGAAGGAACTCACGACTTCGAAACCGGAAGGATCGGGCTTCACCAGGCCCACATTCCCTCGTTTCTCCTCATACACATAGAGCATGCCATCGGCAAACACCATTTCCCCTTTTGAGTTCCACGCCTCGTCGTACATCACCTCGCCCGTATTCCAGTCCAGGCAGGTCCACTTACCGGAACCATTGCTGATCCAGTAGGAGCCATACAGGTAACCATCCAGTTCAATGAGCCCGTGGTGGTGGTTGTCCAGCACATCGTTGGTGTAAACCTCCTCGATGGATGTTACATCCTCATTGACCCTGAGCATTTTTGCCGGGTAGTTGTACCCGATCGACAGGAAGATCATGTTACCCTTTACTACCGGGGAATTGGCCCAGATCATGCCCTTGGGCTGATATGTCCAAATGGAGGAGTCGAAATACTTGTAAGAGGCTTTAATGTCGCCATTCTCCGGATCCACAATATACAAATCACTGGCAGAGGCACCCAAAATATAATCCTTGCCATTGAAATTCCTCAGGACGGGGGAAACATACGAACGGTTGCCATCGGAACCGGGCGATTTCCAGATCTCTTCTCCGGTCATTTTATCAAAAGCCACAAAGGTAGCCACTGTGCTGGCGGGGGAACAGATGACCTTGTTTCCGACGATCAGCGGGCTTTCGGCCACACCCCACACATGCCATTCGGTCTTGTAGTCCTTATCCACATTGACCTTCCAGTGTATATCCCCGGTTTCAGCATTCAGGCAAACCAGTTCCCCGACCCCGCTGATGATGTAAATCCGGTCCCCCTCCACGGTGGGAGTGCTTCGGGTATTGGGATAGGACTGGTCCCAGGATTTGCCATAGGCCACCTGCCAGAGCTGATTGCCCTCAAAATCAAGACAGGTCAAATGGTCCATGTCCCCGATCTTCCCCGAGGCAAAAATGTGCTTCCCATTGGAGATCACGGACGAATACCCTTCTCCGATGCCTTCAACTTCCAGCAGCAATTGGGGCCCGTCTTCCGGCCATTCCTTCAGCAAACCGCTTCCCGGAAACTTTCCATCGCGGTGGGGTCCGCGAAATTGATAGATCTGAGCATCAGTGGCTACGAAAATCAATACTAAAAACTGGACCAGCAATACCTTTTTCATGTTTTGTGATTTTATGGGATTCGATATAAGTAAAACCCTTGATTCTATAGAATTAAAACTCCTGAGCAAAGATATTATTTCCTGATTGGCTTGAAATACCCAATGTGTTAATTTAGTAGAAATAAACAATGAATTAAGAATGGAAAAGAGCATTTACTACATCACTTGGCTGGCTGTTCTTCTCTCGGCTTGCAACACAAGTCAGGATAGCAGATCCGAAAACAAACCAAACATCATATTGATGGTAGCTGATGATATGGGTTGGGCAGATCTTGGCTGTTACGGAGGTTTGTCCGAGACACCAAATCTGGATAAGTTGGCAAAAAACGGCATTCGTTTCACAGACATGTATGCAGCAGCTTCCAATTGTTCACCATCGCGTGCTGGCCTCCTTACGGGAAAGAGTCCGGCCATGGTTGGAATGTACAATTATCGTCCTCCCAATCACCCAATGCACCTCAGAGATGAGGAAGTAACCATAGCTGAAGTTTTACAGGAGCAGGGCTACAGCACTTCCCATATTGGTAAGTGGCATCTGGGATGCTTACCTCAAGATTCAACCTTAAATCATCCACAACCTGCTGATCAAGGATTCGAATACTCATTTGGTACGGAGAACAATGCTCAGCCATCTCATCTGAATCCCATAAACTTTGTCAGGAATGGGGTGCGTCTTTCCCAGCAAATGGGTTACTCATGTCAAATTATAGCTGACCAGGTAATCAGCTGGCTGGATAAGCAAGTGGAGCCGGAGAAGCCATTTTTTTGCTATGTGGCATTTCATGAACCGCATGCAAAAATAGCATCCCCGCCCAGACTGGTGGCAAAATATTCAGATTTCCCCAGGGCTGATGCCGAATACCTCGCCAATATTGAAAATCTCGATTCAGCGGCAGGAAGGATCATCAAATATTTGGCTGATAATAGCCTCTTTGACAATACGATAGTAGTATTTGTCTCTGACAACGGCTCCTATCGGCAAAAATCAAATGGGCCCTTAAGGGCGGTGAAGAGTTATTTGTATGATGGTGGAATTAGAGTTCCCGGAATTGTTCACCTGCCCACAATTGATAGGCAAAAGGCTGTGATCGAGGAGCCTGTTGGTTTTGTAGATATCATGCCTACCATATGTGATCTACTGCAGATTGAGCCACCCGATCTGTCGGATCTGGATGGAACAAGTATTTTGCCATTGCTCAAAGGACAGGAATTCAATCGTGTCAAACCGTTGTACTGGTTTTTCTATCGAACCTCCCCCGAAATTGCCATAAGGATTGATGATATGATGATATTGGGAAAGGACAAAGATACGATTCCAAGAACTCATAGGTTTACCCAGCCTGACATGGACTATATAAAAAACATGGACCTGGTTAAATATGAATTATATGATCTATCAACAGATGAAGGGCAGCATAATAATATCATAAATAGTCACCCCCAATCAGATTATTACAAAAGGATCATTGACGAGAAGCTAATTGAAATCCAGGAGAATGGTTACTATTGGGGCACCCTTCCAGAACCCCAGGGCCCCACGAGATTAAAAACAGATTGGGTTCCCTATGAACGATAAAAATGTCGTTGATCCAGTATAGTGGGTCAAGCTCAATTAAGCATGTGATTCCCAACTGTCCATCGGACTTCGGACATTGAATTTATTCCTGTTGAGCACATGGGTGTAAATCATGGTGGTCCGCACATCCTTATGAC
>CBDTYO010000286.1:0-5573 GCA_965364615.1 uncultured Bacteroidia bacterium | reverse complement strand
GGTGAAGTTGAGATTGAAGGTCAAAAGCTGGAAAGCAGGGACGGTTTAGGCATCTGGGATACCCGGGAAATACACCTGAAGGCAACTGCTGGAAGCAGGATATTGCTGATGGAAGTACCCATGGAAATATCCTAAAGACCACTGAAAATGATGCGGGAATTTGAACAGTGGATAGCAGACAATGAAATTACGGGATTCCCTGCATTGGGAGTCATCGATCAGGCTGCATTGGATCCTGAACTGGGAAAACGACTGTGGGAAGCCGGCCTGGAACTTACGGTCTTAAATGATGGCGATGCAGGGGCTCATTCCCCGGCTGCCTCAGACCATTCCACCTTCACAATAATTTCATTTCTTCTTCCGATAAACTGATAAGGAGGATTGTAGCCCAGGTAGCGGAAATTCCCCATGTATTTGATCCCCTCTTCATCCAGCAATGTGGCCAGCTTATCCGAATACGATTTGATGTCCCTGTCTGAGGCATAACCCCGGAATTTCAGAACCGCCACATATTCATCCTCGGTCTTCTCAAGCACCACTCCCCCGTCATTGGGAACAGGCAAATTTTCCATCTCATAGGCAGAGGGCATAACGAAACTCATGGCTGATCCCTTGTCCTGGATGTCCATGTGCACCGGGGCTGTCATGGCTATTTTCTGGCCCGATTTATTTCCCCCGAAGATATAGCCCGCCAGCCTCCTGAAACCCGTTCCTGAAAGTTCGCGATAGGATTTGGCGGAAGTATATACCGTGGCGAGGGTCGCTGAAGGATAGAATCGTATTTCATATTCTTTTTCCGTGCGAACAACCCTGTATTTCTGTCTTTCTGTTTTTGCTGAGGCCATGGTGGTAAAGGTCTGAATGAAAAGTACAAATATGATTGTGGCGGTGGCTTTCATAGTTACCGTTGTATTCTGTGTTACTACCACTGGAAACAATTGCCAAACAGAAAAGTTTAGGGTCTGTGACAATGGCAACAGCAGATTTCATGAAAGCATATACCTATTATTGTTCAATTTATAGCATATTTCATTAAACAATAATATCCTTCGCGGGTTTACATACCTGTACACCTTGGTCAATTGATCTGGAAAGAAATTTTCTCTACGAATCTTTTAGAGATGTGACCGGCACCAGGAGGAAAGCATTGCTGGTTATCAACACAGACACGGGTCAGGTTGCCAATAAAGTCAAGATAGTAAAGTGATGTAACAATCAGCTTTATTAGTGACAAATAGGCCGTCTCATATTTCCTATGAGGCGGTTTATTTTTACCAAAAAATGAAGGGCAGATCCTCAGGACCTGCCCTTCAAACTAAACCAAAAACTACTCGAGAGAGTGATTGCTATTTCGAAAACCAGAGCTGCGTATCCTGACGGTCAGGACCCTGACGTGAAACAACAATGCCGTAGTTGGTTGGATCCTGGGTCTGGAAATTGCTTCCGTATCTCAACCTTTCTGGATATAAGCCGTTAATATCACCCAGGCCATAAATTTCAGGATCGGTCAGGGTTTGGGTCAGTTCAGCGGGATAGCCCGATTTTCTGGCGATGGACCAACCCTCAAACCCATCTGTATAGCAGGCCAGCCAACGCTGAATGCTTACCTTCTCCAGGTTTTGTTCTGTGGTCCCATTCAACTGGGCCATGTCCTCGGTAGCCAAAAAGTTGTTGATATCTCCATCGGAAACACCCCAGATCTTCATGGCATGTCGAATCCCTTCCTGGTACAAGGTTTGGGCATCGCCAGAGAATCCCTTCAAAGCAGCTTCGGCACGCAGGAAATAGGCTTCAGCGGTGGTCATGATGATTTCATCCGTCATATTGGTCCCTGAATTTTTCTTGGCGATGATCTCCGGAGACGGTTCGCTGAAAAACTCATAGCGGATGTAGGAATAGATATCACCTCCCATCCTGACAGGTTGTCCCACATAGTAAAGATTCTCCGGCATATCGATGGTGACAGTATCACCATCCACGGTCTCGGTGAATGCCACACCCGCATCGGTCAAAGTTTGTGTGACAAAGGCTACATGCTTGTCAAACAAGGTCCTTCCCGGATCCTCAGCAGGCCTGATGAGATCAATTACTCCTCCGGCAGCCGGTTCAGCATAAAATTCCAAACGGGGATCATTGTTGTTGCGCAAATTGTCCACCAGGGGCTGGCCCACATGCCAGTTGGATCCCCGTCCGAAATTATGCCAGACATCTCCGTAGCAGGCACTGCTCCATTGAGAGATTACATCATCCTTATCCATGATGCAGTTGTCGGACGCATCCTCAAGGAAGAGCCCGGCATTCAAAGCCTCGGTAATGGCCGGGCCGGCGAAATCGGCTCCCGGGGCCCCATAGGCACGCAGAGCGATTCGAAGCTTCAGGGAATTGGCCAGTTTCTTCCACTTGGTCAGATCGCCGCCAAAGTAAAGGTCATTGTCCCCAAGGTCATCAATGCCTTCCCCGGTTTTGGTATTGTCACCGATGGTCATCATGGCTGCATCCAGTTCGTCAATGATCCCCTGATAGATGGTTTTCTGTTCATCATAGGCAGGCGTGACTATGCCTTCCACACCCGCTTCCGAATAGGGAATTTCACCAAAAACGTCAGTATACATCTGGTAATACAGCCCCTTGATGATGATGCCGACGGCATGCATCAGGTCATTTTCAAAATCCCCGCCTGGTTCGGTGAGCTTCAGGAAGTTATCTACGCTTCCAAAATAGCCTCCCAACCAGCCCCAGACGGCATCGGTATACCCGGAGGAATAAGAATAACCCAATTCATCGGACCACCAGCAACCATTGAAGCCGAAGGTGAAATAGCCCGCATACCGGTCCATGTGGATCAGGTGGGCTCTCCAGTAAGGATATCTGTTAGGGGCGTAGAGCTGGTACTGCGGATCAGTAATGAAGTACCTGGCACTGGCCTCCTCTTTGACTATTGCATTCGGATTTTTATTGATCTCCTCAAAATCACCTGTACAGGAAACCAGGCCGAGTGCAATGAATATTAAAAACAATAGACTATAGCGTTTCATAATTATTCCGTTTTAGAAGATTTAAAAGGTAATGTTCAAATTAAATCCAATGCTTCTCGTTGTCGGGAGATTGCCCCAGAGCATGCCCTGGGCAAAATTACTGGTACTGTAGCTGGATTCGGGATCGAAATTATCTATATCCTTGTAGATGAAGAACAGGTTGCGGCCCACAAGTCCCACTGAGAATGCCTTGACAAAGGAATTTCCCAGCACACTTCCTGGCATGGTATACACCAGGGTCAATTCCCTTAACCTGACGTTGGTCTGGGAATAGATGTAATTGGAGGCAATTCCACTCACGGAACCCCAGTAATCCTGTCCGGTAATCTGCAGGGTATTGGGTTGATAATCGGGTTCTTCAGCTGAACCTACATTCACCATGCCATCGACCACAATTCCATCCCGGTATTGCAGCGAGCGCTCTGAAACGCCGGAAGCATCCAGCCGGCTATCCGTTCCTGAGAATACCTCGCCCCCAATCCGGAAATCAACCAGAACACCCAGGGAGAATCCCTGATAGGAAAGTTTGTTCCAGAAACCTCCGGATACATCCGGCTGATAGTTACCAAGCAGGACTTTTTCATCGGAAGCCTGGGGGCGGCCGGTGGCATCCACCACAATGTCCCCCGAAGGAGTTTTCTTGTGCTCAGTACCCCAGATCTCGCCAAATTCTCCTCCGACGGTGGCCTGAACCACCACATTCCCGGCATTGGTGGAGCTGAATTGGAAGGTTTCAAGGTCTTCGATCAGTTCCTCCAGCTGGTTCTTGTTCCTGGCAAGATTTAAGGACATATCCCAGGTGAAGTTGGTGGTCCTTACCGGATATCCGCCCAACAATACTTCCAGCCCCGTATTGGTCAGTTTCCCTACGTTGGTATGGAAGGATGAGTAACCGGTCGCCGCAGGCACGGGAATGGTCATGATCAGGTCCTCTGAATTGATCTGATAGACCGAGAGGTCCGCATAGAGCCGGTTCTGGAACATGCTTAATTCAAGTCCTCCTTCCAGCGAAGTGGCCTGTTCCGGCCTGATTGGCTCGTAGAAGGTGCCCGGCCTGGTGAGTATGGTCAACCCCAGGTAACTGGAAGTTGTACCCCTCAGATTGAATGCATTATCGAGCAAATAAGGACTTGTGTCATTGCCCACCTGTGCCCAGCTGAAACGTATTTTGGAGAAATTCAGGACGTTATTATCCAATCCGAAAATCTGATTCATCAAGAACGACATGCTGACAGAGGGATAGAAGTAAGACCAATTGTCCTTGGGGAGGGTGGATGACCAGTCATTTCTTCCGGATACATCCAGGTACACCGCCCGCTTATAAGCCAGGGAGGCTGAACCATATACCGAGTGGATCTTCTTTTCCCT
Organism: uncultured Bacteroidia bacterium; assembly: GCA_965364615.1. Taxonomy (GTDB): domain Bacteria; phylum Bacteroidota; class Bacteroidia; order Bacteroidales. The sequence goes on along the minus strand of CBDTYO010000286.1, from coordinate 1,170 downwards.
CAGGGGCGTGTAGCCCGGGGTATTGATGGTGTTGGCTCCGCTCACAATGGGTTTGGTGGGTATTTTGAAGTCTTCCCCCGAAATGCCATAACTGGTATAGGTTTGATACATTTTGTTCGCACCGGCATTTACGGATAGATTGAAGTCTCCAAAATCTTTGTCAAACATGAAGAGAACATCAGCATTGGTCTCGGCGGTGGTGCGTGTGCTGAAACTGAAACGACCCGTGCCATAGAACCAGTGACCATACTGTTCAATGGATTCGATGCTCTGGGTCACCCTGTCGGTTCCAATGCGGACAAAAGCTCTCAGGTAGTCCGTGAACTCGTAATTCACCTTGGCAAATCCGAGGAATCTGTCACGGCTATCCGCGTTTACATCGTTCTGCAAGATCCAGTATGGATTACCGGTGCTCTCCTTCTGGTAGCTTTTCACCGTTAAATCCTCATTTTGATAATCCTTCAGGTCCTCAATGTCCACATTCCTGGGTATATAGTATACATAGGACATGATCCCTTCGGTACCCAGTGCCGGCCGTTGATTGGCCTCCTGCTTGAAATAGGTGGCCTTGGCATCAATGGATAATTTATCTGAAAGATTGGCCACAGACCTGAGGTTGAAGTTGTGCCTGATAAGATCTGCGTATGGGAGTATGGAATTGGTATTGGTATTGGTATAGGAGAACCTGACAGAAGAGTTATCTCCCCCGTAATCCAGGGCCAGGGTATTCACAAAATTGGAACCGGTCCTGAAAAAGTCCTTCACATTATCAGGCTGTGCGCTATAAGGGCGCAGATCGTCCTCTGCCGTATAATAGTATTGTTGTGAACCATCCAATTTCGGACCCCAGGAACCACCCGTGCTGGTATAAAACTCATTCCAGTCGGCAGGAATATTGCCGTCCTTCCCCTGCCCGTACTCATTCTGGTATTTGGGCAGGATCATGGGGGTTTCAAAGGTGAGGTTGGAGGTCAGGGACACGCCCAATCCTTTCTTTCCGGAACCCTTTTTGGTGGTAATCAGGATCACACCGTTGGAAGCCCTGGATCCATACAATGCCGCTGCATTAGGACCCTTCAGCACGGTGATTGTTTCCACATCGTCGGGGTCGATGTAATCAAAACAGCCGTCGTTGAATGCCACCAGCCAGGCCAGGTGAACGCTTACCGG
>CBDTYO010000285.1:0-5618 GCA_965364615.1 uncultured Bacteroidia bacterium | reverse complement strand
AGGCGTCATGCATAGGTATATGTAATGCTTCATGGGGTTGGGTTTTAGGATGGAAAAATCAGGATGGGTACATTGGCTTCCTGAAGGATCTTCTTGAAAAGGTTGGGCTTAAAGAGTTTCTCAAAAATTCCCCGTTTATGGACGGTAAATGAAAGCAGATTTATTTGCTTTTGGTCTGCATAATCTTTGATTCCATGGAAAACATCCTGGTCGTCGAATAAATAACATTTGATGTCATGTTTGGGATAGTCCGATTTCAATTGCAGGTTCAGCTCCTCCATTCTCTCTGCCTTGGCACGGCTCTGGGTGGTATCTATGTGAATGCAGGAGATCTTCTTTTCAAAGGGCTCCAGGATATTCAACAAGTGTTCCAGGGAATTGTGGTCTCTTTCGTTGAAATCGGTCGCATAGAGTACATTTACCTTCACAAAATCCTCGGGGGAAACGGGGCCCGGGATGGCATAGAGCGGGATGTCCAGACCCTTGATGAGCAATTTGGCCAGTCCGCCAAAAACACTCTTTGAATCTTCTCTACGGCCGATGGTACCCAGGACAATCAAGTCGGGTTTATACACTGTGCTGATGGATTTGATCTTAGACACGGTGTTTCCTTTCACAATGGAGGAGTGGATCCGTACATTTCTGATCTTCTGAAGCTTCATGTAGGATTTCATTTTGCGGTTGAACGCGACCAGGGCGGTGTTGGCCTTTTTTTCTGTATCCCTGATGGCCGACCGCAAATATTTCATATAGGTGGCCGATTCCTTGATGCTCAGATCAGTTACCGGGTCTTCATACACATGAAGCAATTTGATTTCCGCCTTGATTTTATGTGCCAGGTGAATGGCGTAGCGGCAGGCATGTTCCGATCCAGAGGAAAAGTCAGTGGGCACAAGGATTTTCCGGGATGGTTTTGCCTCTTTGATTTTCTCAATGTCAGTTCCATATTCTGCCTGTATTTCCAACATGACTTTGATGGCTGCTTCCACATCGTATTCACTGACCTGAACCCGGACTTCTTCCCATTCCTCTTCAGAACTGCTGAGGATGGCGAAATAACAATCGATGTGAGCATCCTCTAATTTGGACTTAAGGATGTACGCAGTGATGGACTGCTCATAGGTGGCAATGGTAACCAATGACGGCATGGCAATAGGTTTTTAGTTAAGGTGCTTTAACTATAAGAAAAGTGAAAGCAGAATTTGTTTACTCGCCTTGCTAAAAATCAGCCTGGGATATGAGGGAGTTTATTAACTTCGCCTATGCTTGCAAACCGGGCCAATCTCAAGGGGATCATTCCGCTCGGGGAAGAATACCGCTTGCCCGTGTTCTATTTTCTGCTGAACGGGGCATTTGCCAGCTGGCAGTCTTTTTTTAACCTGCACCTCGACCGTATCGGTTTCACGAGCATGCAGATAGGGATCCTGGGGGCCCTGTTTATCTCCACCGCAGCCCTGGTAATTCCCTTCTGGGGGATGCTGGCCGACAAGTACGGGAACAACCGCGTCTTGCTGTTTTTGACCACGGCCTGTGCCCTGATGGTCTTTTTCATCGGCCGGACCATGAGTTTTCCATGGATGTTTGTGTTTGTTCTGGTGGTCTCGGTATTTCACCAGCCCTCCGGGGCGGTGGTGGACGGGATGGCTGCGGGTTTTGTGCGGGAGCATTCCCGCTTTTCTTTTGGGCAATTCAGGCTCTGGAGCTCAGTGGGTTATGCTTCCCTGTCCCTGCTGGTGGGATACCTGGTCAGACAGGGCACGGAGGTGATCTTCAAGGTCTCGGCCGGACTTTTTGTCTTGCTTTCCGTCTTTAACCTGGTCACCCTGCCCCGGAAACCGGTCACCGGGAGGATCCTGGTGAATTTCCGCAGTTTTGGTCTCTTTTTCCGCAATGCTCCCCTGTTGGTTTTCCTCCTGCTCATCCTGTTCTTCGGGATGGCCATTGCCCCCCTGCAGCAATTCATCAACCTTTACTACCTGGATATCGGGGCCAGTGATTCCTTCATTGGCTGGGTGTTCTTTGTGCAGGCCATTCCGGAGATCCCTGCCTACTTCATAGCCTCCCGGTGGGTCAGGCGAACGGAACCCCAGAGGATCATCCTCTTTGCCATGGCCATATCCATGATGCGCATGCTTGGGTATGGCTTGATATCCAATCCTTCGGTGGCCATCTTTTTCAGCATCTTTCACTGCATCACCATTGCTTTTTTCCTGGTGGGGGTGGTGGAATACGTGCAGGACCGTACCCCGGCACACCTGCGCACCACAGGCCAGGCCCTGATCTGGGCCTTTCATTTCGGGGCGGGACTGACACTGGGGAATATTTCCCTGGGATATCTGCGCGATGCTTCTGGCATGAATACAGCCATGCTGGTGCATGCAGGACTGGCCCTGGCGATCCTGGCCCTGACCCTGATTTTCTTTCGCAGTAAAGCAGCTTAGTCCTATGCAAGGGTTATCGAGAATGCTGGTTGCCAGGCTCTGCAACTTTCCTTTTTCGCTTTTGAAACGGTATTCCCAGTTTCTTCATCCTGCTTCTGAGCGTATTGGGATGGATACCCAGCATTTCTGCAGCACCATCCCTGCCATGTATCTTTCCGTTGCTCTGGGCAAGTGCCAGGAGTATATGGCGACGCATCACAGCATCCAGTTTTTCAACCTTCGGGTTTCCCGAGTTGACCTGTTGGGTCTGCTTTTGCACTTTAAAGGATATATTCTGAAATGTCAGAGGTCCGGATGGGTTAAGGATCAATGCCCTTTCGACCACATTTTGCAATTCTCTGATGTTACCCGGCCACGCATAATCCATCAGTAAATCCACCTGACCGGGTGTAATGGCCGGAATTTGTGGCAGTTTGAGTTCCTTGGATTTTCGCAAAATGAAATGATTCAAGAGTGCCGGAATGTCAGCCTTGCGCTGGCGCAGAGGGGGAATCCATATCTGGAATACATTCAACCGGAACCACAAATCTTCTCGGAAATGCCCCATTGCTACCATCTCTTCCAGCTTGCGATTGGTGGCCGCAATAATCCGGATATCCAAAGATATGGTTTTGCTTCCCCCGACCCTTTCGATCTCTTTGTCCTGCAGCACCCGCAGCAATCGAACTTGTGCATGAGCTGGAAGTTCGCCAATCTCATCCAGGTAAATGGTGCCTTTTTGTGCCCGTTCAAAACGGCCTCGCTGCTGATAGACAGCTCCTGTAAAAGCACCTTTCTCATGCCCGAATAATTCACTATCGATCAAGGACTCTGGGATGGCGCCGCAATTGACCTTGATGAACGGCCCATTTTTCCGAAGGGAGGAATAATGTATTGCGTTGGCGATAACATCCTTGCCTACCCCGGTTTCCCCCAATAAAAGGACAGGACTATTCATTGAGGTGACAAGCTGTACTTTTTCCATCACCTCCTTGAGCCCAAAGTTTGAACCAATAATCTCATTTTCAGTAAGAAGGCGCAATTCCCGATGCAAATACCGGTTATCATCTTTCAGCAGATCTTTCAAGGTAACCACTTCCCGGTGCCGCAAGGCATTGGACATAGCGATGGAAAAAGGTTCCATTAAAAGGGAAAAAAGGTCGGCGTGGATAGGGTCAAATCCTTTCTCCTTGTCGGAAGTAACAGCCAGGGTTCCCATCATACGCCCTCCGGATATCAGGGGCAGTACCATGAGTGATATGGCATCGATCCCGTGGAAATTCAACATTTCCCTTGCCAGTTTCTCTGCCCTCGCATTTTTGAACAGGTAGATTTTTTTATATCTGGAATGATATTTCTGTTGAGCCTGTTGCATGGCCTCACGGGAAAGGGGGGTAAGCAGATCCACTTTTCTGCCTCCCTGGATGGTCGCAGTAGCAATGGTTCTCATGGAGTCGAATCCGGCATCGTAATGCTCAAGGAACATGGCCCCAACCGGCATGGTATTTCTCAGAAAAAGCAAGGTGGAATGCAAGGCTTTTTCGATCTCCAGGTCCCTGCTGATACGCAGCGTGGCCTCCTTAAAAAATTCTGCCTCATTCATCTGATTCGCATTTCCTTGAAATTGTAAAGATCTGAATTCACCGTATATCGTAAAGATACAGAAATTATGATATATAGTGATAATAAATACTATATATGGTACATGTATCTATCTTGATCATTGTAAAGTGCTTATTAATAATAAGATATTATTATGGCATGTTTTATGAACGGAATTCAAGGGATGAATAGTTTCAATAAAACCAATCAGGATGCAATGAAAATGAAATGTCTGGAGGTTATCGAGCTCAGAGCAGCACATCTGGATCGTGAAGCATTAAACAGCCGGGTTGGCTGGCTACTGGAAGAAACTCAGTTTACGGAACGGGTGCGCATCTATGTGAATACTCAGGTCGAAACAGATTGGGCTATACACCTGCATCATGATTCAGCTCATGGGGCTCCCGGAGGCAATGAATTCACATTGCGCTTGAAAGACATGCTCAAGGAATACGGCATCGTGAATCATGGCATATGGATGGAAGAAGAATTCTAACAATCAATACAATGAACAGCACCAATACATTCAAAAATGTCATGGTGGCCGGTGCTACCGGTTACCTGGGTCAATACCTTCTTCTAGAACTGAAAAAGCAGGGATACCAATCTATCGCTCTGGCAAGGAGTCCGTCTAAATTGGGTCATTTACCTGTAGATAATATAATCCGGGCAGAAGTTACGCAACCCGAGTCCCTGAAAGGGCGTCTTGAGGATGTTGATTGCCTGATCTCCACGGTGGGCATTACCCGGCAAAAAGACGGTTTGTCATACATGGATGTAGACTACCAGGCGAATCTTAACCTATTGAAAGAAGCCAGCGCTAGCGGCGTACAAAAATTCATCTATGTCTCGGTTCTGAATGGACATTTGATGCGAAACCTCAAAATGGTCGAAGCCAAGGAAAGATTTGTGGATGAAATTATGCACTCTGCCATGGATCATACCATCATCCGTCCCAATGGATTTTTCTCAGATATGTGCGATTTGCTGAAAATGGCTCAGAAGGGAAAAGTTTATCTTTTCGGAGATGGGAACTACTGTGGAAATCCCATACACGGTGAAGACCTGGCCAGGTTTATCGTAAACAACATGCACCATCCCCTTTCCGAGCTCGAGGTAGGAGGGCCTGAGATCCTGTCGCAAAATGAGATGGCCCGGGCAGCCTTTGGTGCCATTGGCAGGAAAGAAAAAATTGTACATATACCCTCATGGATTGGCCAGGCCTTTCTTCATTTGGTTCGGCGGTTTACTACGGAGAAAACCTATGGACCCATTGAATTCTTCATGACCGTGATGGCCATGGATATGGTGGCCTTTGAGTATGGTGAGCACCGCTTATCAGATTTCTACAAAAATCCGGATCAGCCGCCAAGAGGGAAGATCAATGACAACTGGAAGCAAAATGGGAAAGAGGTTCCATCAGAAGATGTCATTTTCACAGGCAAAGGGGAGTGAATTGAAATATGGTTGCATGCAAACCGATCGATCAATCAACATAATTTTTTGAGATGAAAACATGGGATAAAAAAGTGAATGTTCTCCTCTTCTACTCGTTTATTTTCCTTCATAAACCTCCCCTTCCAGCACACCTTTTCT
>CBDTYO010000284.1:0-5640 GCA_965364615.1 uncultured Bacteroidia bacterium | reverse complement strand
ATAATATACGATTGTCAAGAAAAATCCCAAAAATCGTACAGTCAGATATAAAAAAACCCGTCTGCATACTTGCAGACGGGCTTCAGAGTCTTTGCTAAACCGTGCTTAATCGCCGCTTTTTCCGTAGTTGGGAAGTACCCTGGCACTGGGATCGTTTACATCGCAGTTTTCCCACTCCTTGTTGGGCATCCAGAAGTCTTTGACCGCCTTGGATCTTCCGGGGAAATGGGATTCAAATATATCGCGATACATGAGCGATTCCTTGCTAATGGGGGTAGCATGCTGGTATTTGAGCTCGGCATCCAGCAGGTCCTCATCGCTGTACATTTCCTCCGCATAAGCTTTCAGGTTATCCACCACACTGTGACCTACTGCATCCGAAAAGGCAGCCTTTTCACGATAGAGTATATCATGGGGCAGGTAGTCTCCTTCAAAGGCTTTCCGAAGGATGTATTTTCCAATGCCGGTGAAATTCATCTTCTTTTCTGGCGGAATGCTCATGACGTATTTGACGAAATCCAGGTCCCCGAATGGCACCCTGGCTTCCAGCCCGCAGGAGGATATGCTCCGGTCGGCCCGCAATACATCATACATATATATCTCTGTGAGCCTCTTTTCAGCTTCTTCCTGGAAGGCCTCCGGGGAAGGAGCAAAATCGGTGTACTTGTATCCAAAGATCTCATCGCTGATCTCCCCGGTCATCAATACCTTGATATCGGTATTCTCACTGATGTACTTGCTTACCAGGTACATGCCCATGGAGGCCCGGATGGTGGTTATGTCATAGGTTTCAATGTTGTAAATCAAGGTGCTCAGGGTATCGAATATGTCCTGTTTGGTAAACAGCACCTCCGTATGATCGGCGCCCAGGTACTCGGCCACCACCCGGGCATACTTGGTATCAATGGGATCCTTGTCAATACCAACGGCAAAGGTCCGGATCGGTTTGTCCATCACCCTGGCGGCAATGGCGCACACCAGACTGGAGTCCAGGCCGCCGCTGCAGAGAAATCCCACGGGTACATCGGCATGGAGCCTTTTTTCCACGCCCATGGTAAGCAACTTGTTGATATTTTGAAATACCTCTTCCATGGAATCATCCACATAGGCATCCACCTGGGCGATATCCCTGTAACACACAAATTTTTCCCCATCATAAATGTGACCGGGAGGGAAGGGTTTCACCACCCCGCAAAGATCGCTCAGGGCTTTCATCTCGCTGGCAAACATGATTTTTCCATCTGAAGCATAGCCATAGAACATGGGCCGGATCCCCACCGGGTCCCTGGCGGCATAATATTTATCCACTTCGGCGTCGTAGAGAACACACACAAATTCGGCATCGAGCCTTCGGGCGGTTTCCTCCATGCCCAGCTCCAGGAACATGGGAATGATCACCTCACAATCGCTTTCCGACTGGAATTCATAGGAGCCACTGTATTCTTCTTTGAGAAACTGGTAATTATAAACCTCGCCATTGGCAACCAGGTGAAGGCCCTTATATATAAGGGGCTGGTTCCCGTCATCAGAAGTGTCTATGATTTTCAAGCGGTGAAATCCCATCCATCCATTTTCCCCAAAGTCGCAGGCTACCGAATTATCGGGTCCCCGGTATTTGATCTTTTGGAACTCGCTGACCACACTTAGCCGCAACATCTTGTCTCCGCCTGTATACACTGAAAATCCACACATAATTTTAATATTGATTTCAATTTGATAATAATCAGGCTTCAAATATATGAATATATAATTTATAACTGCAAGTAAGTAACAAATTATTTATTTCAGACACCGAATAGTAACAAATAGTAATTAGAGTGGGTTAAATGGCCTTCCCGGGTAATAAACTGAAAGGGGACCGGGGAGCTTAGCCGAATTCTGAAATGGACCTGAGGGAGTCCAAATTGATCACCTGGATGGTTTTTCCGTAGATATTCAGGATGCCATCCTTCCGGAATTCGCTGAGGGTGCGGATTACATTCTCTGTGGTCATGCCCACGTATTCGGCCATTTCTTTGCGGGTGAGTGGAAGATCGAATTCATGGGAATCGTACACTTCATCAGCGAAAAACAAAAGCAGAAAGGCCACCCTCCCCCTGAGGTGTTTGATCCTGATATGGAGGGAATCCAGGATAATCTTGTCAGCCACCCGGCTCATTTTACTGAGCAGATTCAGGGCCAGTTTGCCATTGTTATTTACCAGTTTTCTGACATCGTCCATCTTCAGGTTACAGGTTACAGAGTCTTCCAATGCTGAAACGGAGTAGTTATATTTATTGTTGGAAAAAACACTCAGCAGGCTTACATAGTCCATGGGTTTGGCAATGGATATGATTTGCTCCTTTCCCGATGCATCGGTCCTGTAAAGTTTCACCAACCCGCTTTTCAGGTAGGTAAAATCCCTGATCTGGGTACCCTCTTTGATGATGCCTGCACCCTGGGCAAATTCTCGCTCCACCTTACCGGTACAGATAATATCCATACCTTCCCCGTCCAGGTTTTCCACAAACAACTCCTTTAATTCACATAATTCACAACTGCAACTGGGGTCCATATCTTTCTCAAAAAGTGCTGGTCAACATATCCTGAACTGATAGTTGTCATGTTATGACATTTATCATATCGTTTGCAGAATCACACAGGTACAAACAGTGTTATTTTTGTAACAGTAATTCGGGCAAAGCCTTTCTTGGATAACCTCACATACATAAAATAATAAACAGCAATATTATGAAAAAGATTTTAATACTGGGTGGCGGCACTGCAGGGACGATGATGGCCAACAAGCTATTCAAGGCACTGGATCGTCAGGAATGGGAGATCACCCTCGTGGATAAGCATAAAACACATTACTATCAGCCAGGATTCCTGTTTATTCCCTTTGGCATATATAATAAATCGGATGTGATCAAGCCCAAGGGCGATTTTTTCCCTTCCGGGATCAAGGTGATCTATCAGGAGATAGACCGCATTGAAGGGGAAGAGAATAAGGTGCATCTGATGGACGGCACCTGCCTGAAATACGACTTCCTGATCGTAGCCACGGGAACCGAGACCCGTCCGGATGAGACTCCCGGACTATTGGGTGAAGAGTGGCGCAAGAGCATCTTTGATTTTTATACGATAGAAGGGGCAGTGGCCCTTCAGCAATTCTTCAAGACCTGGGAAGGGGGAAAACTGGTCATGTGTATTGCAGATCTGCCTTTCAAATGTCCGGTAGCCCCCATTGAATTTGTTTGTCTGGCAGAAGCATACTTTGCCGAAAAAGGGATGCGCGATAAGGTAGATATCACCTATGTGACGCCCCTGCCGGGAGCATTTACCAAACCCATTGCCACCAAAATGCTGAGCCAGCTTCTGGAAGACAAGAACATCAACGTGGTCCCTGAGTTTTATATCGAAAGTGTCGATAATGAGAAGAAGGTCATCAGGTCCTATGATGAAAGTGAAATCCCCTTTGATGTGCTGACCATGGTTCCCGTGAACATGGGCTCTGAAATGATCGAACGCAGTGGCCTGGGGGATGACATGAATTATGTGGAGACAGACAAGGAGACCCTGCAGTCAAAGAAATTTGAGAATATTTTTGTGTTGGGTGATGCCTCGAATATACCCACTTCGAAGGCAGGATCAGTGGCCCATTTCGCCGCGGAGATTCTGACGGAAAACATCCTGGCAGCTATGGAAGGGAGAGAAATGCCCGCCAAATTTGACGGTCATGCGAACTGTTACATCGAAACCGGTCACGGAAAAGGTGCTCTCATTGACTTCAATTATGAGACCGAACCGCTTCCGGGAACCTTCCCGCTACCCGGTATAGGCCCCTTTGGTTTGCTCAAGAACACCAAGATGAACCACTACGGAAAAATGTTGTTCAGATGGATTTACTGGCACATACTTCTTAAGGGAAGAGAATTGCCGGTTGAAGCCGACATGACAATGGCAGGAAATAAGGGTTTAAATTGAGGATCATGGAAGCAGTAGCAGATAAGAGACTTGAGCAGCGCATTGACGCGCTTGACAAGAAGATGGACATGATCCTGGAATACGTTCATCATCAGAAGATGAATTCGAACATGATCGAGGATTTGGTAAGCGACCTGAGCATCGTAGGCAAAGATGTTTATGACGCGACTGTGGAGGAGCTAGACAAAAGACAAGTTGTTCTGGACTCATCAGAAGTCACAGATCTGGCCATTTCCTTCTTGAGAAACATCGGGAATATAAAAACTGTTCTCGACACCCTCGAGATGGCTGTTGATTTAGGCAAGGAAGTTGGTCCGATCGCCAATGAGGTCATCATCGACTTCACCAGGCAGATGAACGAATACGACCAAAAAGGCTATTTCAGATTCTTCAAGGAATTCGGTCCGATCATCGACAATATAGTGAAGGGTTTCAGTCCGGAAGACCTCAAAGGACTGGCCGACAATATTGTTTCAATCCTGAACACGTTCAAAGAAATGACACAACCCGAGGTTCTGGATACCATGCAGAACGCCATAAAGGCTTTCAACAGTATGGAAACAGAGACCGTTCCTTCTTATTCCGTCTGGAAGCTCATGCGTGAGATGAATAGCCCGGAGATGAAAAAGGCACTCGGATACGGAATCACATTTATGAAAAACGTCTCAAAAGACGTGAAAGTAGAAGGTTAGCGTGAAATAAAATTCAAATTATACAAGAATAAGAGTTCAATAATAATATCAAATAATAAACTAAATACTAGAATTATGGCTGTTAAAACAATCGCAGGTGCACAGGTAAACGTTTCAGAAGAAGGATATCTGGAAGATATGAACCAGTGGAACGAAGACGTCGCAAAGGAATTGGCAAGTGAAGTAGGCATAGAGCTTACCGACAAGCACTTTGAGGTTCTAAACTATCTGAGAGAAAAAACCGAAGCTGGTGAGGCATTGACCATCCGCAAAGTTGGAAAGTCAGGGATTACCGACATCAAAGGGCTTTATAAATTGTTCCCAAAAGGGCCTTTGAAGTTCTCTTCTAAGATTGCCGGAATTCCGAAACCCGCAAGTTGCGTCTAATGCCGCAATCAGATCAAATTATCAGATAATCTAAAAAGAAAGAAATGAGTACAGAAGAAAAAAAGCCCCTGGAAAAAGTGTGTATCATCTGCGCTAAAGGATCGCTGGAAGATGTTTACGCAACCCTGGTAATGGCCAATGGTGCCGTTATGGAGGGAATTGAATGCAAGGTGTTCTTTACATTCTTCGGCCTTGACGGGATCACCAAAGAACATATGAACAAGTTGCATACGGCAACAACCGGTAACCCGGCTATGAGAATGCCCGGAGGAATCCCTTTCCCCACCATGTTGGGCGGATTGCCTGGTGTCGAAGCCGGCGTGTCTAAAATGATGAGACATCAAATGGAAGAGCTCGATATGCCACCGGTTGATGAGTTTCTCGAAATGATCACCGCGGGAGGAGGAGAAATCTATGCCTGTAAATTGGCAGTTGACATGTTCAAACTCGAAAAAGAGGATCTCCATGAAGAAGTAAGTGACATCATCACAATCGGAGACTTCTACGGTCTTTGTGACGGAGACAGAACCCAGATCATTTTCACTTAGACATAGAGTCGAAATAATTGTTTTTCAAATAGAAAAGGGAGCTGCAG
>CBDTYO010000283.1:0-5662 GCA_965364615.1 uncultured Bacteroidia bacterium | reverse complement strand
AGATTCTTATCTATGGGATTTTGATGACGGGACCTTTTCCACCGAGCCCAATCCCTCCCATGTATTCTACCAGGCCAAGGAATACCAGGTGAAACTGCTGGCGGTTGGTTTGGGGGGCACCGATACCGTGAAGCAGGTGGTGGTGGTGCAGGAAAATCCAAGGGCGCTTTTCGGAGTGTATCCCACCGAGGGAAAGACCCTGAGGCAGCTTTTCAAGTTCGTCAATAACTCCGTCAACGCAGAAAGATATTTATGGGATTTCGGGGATGGGAATACCTCCACCGAGTTGAATCCCACCCACACCTATGACCGGGAAGGCATCTTTACCATAAGCCTGGTAGCATGGTCTGAACACGATTGTGTGGATACCCTGGTCCAGGAAAACCTGATCAGGGTGACGGCGGGCGAGGGGGAGACCAAATTCCCCAATGCCTTTGTCTGGAATGGCTCGGGTCCCACCGGGGGATACTGGGAGGAAGGGACCATTGACAATACGGTGTTCCACCCCCATATGAAGAATGCCATAGAATTGAGGATGATCATTTTCACCCGCTGGGGCGAGAAGATCTTTGAATCCAACAAGGTAAATGTGGGGTGGGACGGTTACCTGCAATCGGGGGTACTGGCCATCGAAGGCGTCTATGTATACAAGGCCTGGATAACTTACTACAGCGGCGAGCAGGAGATCGTGGCCGGCGATGTGACCTTCCTCCATTAAATTCTGAACAAGAGATCCCTCGACCTGTTATCTATGGTATAACAGGTTCCATATACAATTTGTCTTCATGAAACATTTATTCACTGTTGTCTTGATTCTGCTGGTAGCAGGATCGCCGAATCATGCACAGGTCCAATCCCAGTTGCAGCTGACTGATATTTTTCATTATGAATTTGTCTCTGATCCACAAATTTCGCCGGATGGAAGCAAGGTGATCTTTGTGAGAAATTTCAAGGATGTGATGACTGACAGGAACCACTCCAATTTATGGATGGTGAATTTCGACGGTTCCCACATGAGGCCCCTGACCACCGGAAATCAGAACGATTTTTATCCCAGGTGGTCCCACGACGGTCGCAAAATTATTTTCAAATCCAACCGGTCGGATGAAAAGGTAAAACTCTATATGATGTGGATCGATACCCGTGAAATAATGGCCCTGACCAACTCCACCCAGTCCCCGGGCGATATATGCTGGTCGCGCGATGATAAATACCTGGCTTTCAATATGTTCGTTCCCAAAGCCACTTCTTCCCCCATCGAAATGCCGTCCAAACCGGAAGGTGCCCAGTGGAACACGCCTCCCACTTACATTGATCGAATGAATTACCGGGGCGACGGGCAGGGCTATTACAAAAGCGGGAACAGGCAGCTTTTCACCCTCTCCGTGGATGGAGGAACACCCAGGCAGCTGACGTTCAATGATTTCGACCATGGACCTCCCATCTGGTCCACCGATGGAAAGCACCTCTACTTCAGTGCCAATTTTCATCCGGAGGAAGACCTGGAGCCCAGGGATTCTGAGATTTACCGGGTGGCAGTGGAAGATGGCAGCCTGGATACCCTGACCGACCGGCGCGGGCCCGACAGGGGACTGGCCCTGTCGCCCGATGGCAGTCAGATTGCCTACCTGGGTTTTGACGATCATCGGCAGGGGTATCAGGTCACAAAACTGAGCCTCATGAATTCCGACGGGAGCGGCAAACAGCTTATTTCCGGCAATCTGGACCGGGATGTGCAAAATCTTCAATGGAGCAGTGACAGCAAAGGATTGTACTTCCAGTATGATGACAGGGGAGATACCAAGCTGGCATATATCAGCCTTTCCGGAAAGGTCCGCCTGATCGCAGAACATCTGGGTGGATTATCGTTGGGAAGACCATACAATGCAGCAGATTTTTCTGCCTCCGGCAACGGCAAGTTTGCCTTTACCCTTGGGAATACCGATCATCCGGCTGATCTGGCTGTAAGCAATGGAGAAACTATCAGCCGGATTACCGCTTTGAATGATGACCTGTTTTCGTTCAGGACGCTGGGCGACGTGGAAGAATTGTGGTGGGAGTCCAGCTACGATGGTCGTAAAATACAGGGATGGGTGGTGACACCCCCCGGGTTTGATCCCGAAAAGAAATATCCCATGATCCTGGAGATCCATGGCGGACCCTTTGCCAGCTATGGTGCAGTATATGCTGCTGAAATCCAGGCATATGCAGCTGCAGGCTATGTGGTGCTATACTGCAATCCCAGAGGAAGCACGGGGTACGGAGAAGAATTTGGGAACCTGATTCATCGCGATTATCCCCACCACGATTATGACGACCTGATGTCCGGGGTGGATGCCCTCTTAGCCAAGGGCTTTGTGGATGAGCAGAATCTTTTTGTTACCGGCGGTAGTGGCGGAGGGATCCTTACTGCCTGGATCATTGGGAAAACAAATCGCTTCAGGGCGGCTGTGGTAGCCAAACCGGTCATCAATTGGTACAGCTTTGTGCTCTATGCCGACGGACCTGCTTTCTTTTCCAAATACTGGTTTGCCGACCTCCCCTGGAACGATCCCGCGTCCTACCTTGAACGTTCGCCCATATCCTATGCCGGGGATATCACAACGCCCACCATGTTGTTGACCGGAGAAGAGGATTACAGGACGCCCATTGCCGAGACCGAACAGTTCTATGCAGCCCTTAAACTGGAAGGGGTGGAAACCGCCATGGTCAGGATACCTGGGGCCTCCCACGGCATTGCCAGCCGGCCCAGCAACCTGGTGGCCAAGCTCGCCGCTATCCTTTCCTGGTTTGAGAAGTACCGGGTGGAAGAGTAATTTTGCTTACATAGGTAGGTTCATTGACCGGTGCACTGTACAAATCCCTGATTTGCCCAGAAGCATCGATTGCCTTCACCGTTACAAAGACTTAACGGCCACTTCTTTGAACCAGACGGTCGAAAGATCATCGTGATTCTGCAGTCCCATGTATCCCTTTGCGGGCCTGGGCCCCCGGTCCGGTTCAAAATCCCTTGTTTTGGGGGGTACTTCCCCGCCCTCGGTGTAATCGGTCACCAGGGTACCGTTCAGGTGGACGATGGTGCGCAATCCATCCAGGGTAATTTCCATCGTATTCCATTCGCCTACCTCTTTCTGGGGATGGGCCTTTGCTTTGGTCAGGGAATACAATACTCCGGTGCAATGGTACTCGCCACCCACATGCCGGCTTCCGTTGTCGATCTGCACTTCATACCCGTGGTTGACGGCATCCATCGCATCCTCAGGTTTGTGCGGCAGGCGGATAAATACCCCTGAATTACAATCGTTGTCCTTTACCTTGAAGACCACTTTGAAGACCACGTCGCCGAATTTTTCGGCCGGATACAGGATCATTCCCATGCCCCCCACCGTTTTCAACAGTCCGTCCTCCACCACAAATTCGCCGGGCCCAACCTGCTCCCAGCCCGTCAGGTCCCTGCCGTTGAACAATGGCTTCCAGTCCTGGGCCCTGATGGATTTCACCACCAGCAGCAGGACCAGTACCGACACTATGTATCTGTATTTCATTTGATTATGAATTAATGACCAGTTATACCCTGGGCCCGAGTCAAAAACATCGGGAAGGATCGATACACGCAATTTAGATAATAAATGCACGCGGGTCAATGCTTTGGCAGATTGCCCGAGATAGCGCTACCTCCTGGTGCTTCTCAGGTACTCCGAAGGGGTTTGGCCCGTGAATTTTTTGAAGGCCCGGTTAAAAGAGGCTTTGGAATTAAAGCCACTGTCCAGAGCCAGCCCCAGCAGGGTGGATTGCTGAAGTTCTCCGGCATTCATTTTTTGGATGAGCAGATCCACACGGTACTTGTTGACAAATTCAAAGAAGTTGTATCCGCTTTGGCTGTTGATAAGCTGGGAGAGCTTGTTTTCAGTGGTTTTGAGCTGCTCTGCCAGCCTGAACAGGCTCAATCCCGGATCGATAAAGGGCTGGTGCTCTTCCATGTGACACAGCAACTCCTGGTAGGCACGCGCTGCTTGCGCTTCATCGATCCTGGATTTACGGTACTTCCCGTTTTTCTCTTTCCCAGGCCCTCTGGGCTTTGGATTCTGCCCGTTTTGCAATTGGGCAGGCAGGAAAATGGAAGTCTGCCTGAAACCGAAGTATCCCAGCAGAACGATGGACAGGCTGTAGGCAATGTTGAGGTAAAGTCCTCCATAAGAAGGTATGTTCACGTTTCCCAGGTAGTAAAGGAGGTGGGTGGTAATGCCCAGGACTATCAATATTTGCCCCCCCCAAAGAATGGAAGAAAGCCACCTGAGTTCCAGAGAGGAAGTACTTGAGTAATACTGCTCGATGCGGTTCCGGTGCCTGAGGATCATTCGCTGCGACAGCAGGATGTATATCAGTGGCGAAAGGAACTTAAGTACAATGAGACCCACGTTGAGTCGCTCCAAACCGGACCAGGAAGCGTAGCCCAGCACGGTCGTTAAAATATAAAGAACGGTGAATGGAAGCAGGTGCAGGGCATCCTTCCAGAGAATCCGCTTCCTCAGTCCGGTCAGCGCGGCAGTATAAAAAAACAGGATGGGGCCATGCAAAAAGGCCGAGTTGTTCAGGATCTCGATGAGCCATCCTGGGGCAAGACCCTGCAGGATCAGGTAAAAGATCATCATGTTCGAAAAAAGAAGCAGGAACCAACCCAGAAGCAAATGATCTGAGTGGGCCTTCTGCTTTTTTCCGGCCAGGATGGCCACAAAGAAGAGGGCTAAAACGCCGCTTGACAGGTATACAATTCCCATTCCTTGTGCAATATGGCATCAAAAGTATGGAAATCGGACTCAATTCTCAAAACAGAGGTCTCAATTTCCAGGAAGGCGTCTCAACCTACCTCTTGAAACGATTCGCTGCAGTACAGGAGGCATCTTTGTGATCAAATTCGATTCAAATCCACTTACACGATGAAAACACCTGTCATGCAAGCCAGGGGGCTCAGCAAAGAATATATCCTGGGAAAAGACAACCGCATCCTGGTGATCCCAGGCATGGATATGGACATTCAACAGGGTGAATTTGTGGCCATCATGGGAAGTTCGGGTTCCGGGAAATCCACCCTTCTTTATCTGTTGGGGGGATTGGATTCACCCAGTGGTGGAGAGGTGCGTGTAAACGGCCGGATCCTGCCAAAGGGGCAAGACCAGAATGCACGGTTTCGCAGACTCACCATGGGTGTCGTCTTTCAGCACAACAACCTGGTGCCCGGTCTTACCCTTGAAGAGAATATTCTCGTGGCTGCCTACCTGGTCAGGAAGGAAAGAAAAGGAGCACGCTCAAAGGTATTTACACTCATGAATGAACTGGGTATCGGACATATAAAGGACCGTTTCCCGGCCCAGGTATCCGGAGGGGAACAGCAACGTTGTGCCATAGCCCGCGCCCTGGTCAATGATCCCCAGATCATCCTGGCCGATGAACCCACAGGAAGTCTTAATTCTGCTGCCACGCGGAATGTGCTGGAAACCTTTACCGAGTTAAATGCCCGGGGACAAACCGTTGTGATGGTCACCCACGAGCTTGAAGCGGCCTGTTTTGCCAGGCGGGTGATCTTCCTGCGTGATGGGGAATATGTGGATGATTTTCCCATGGACCCAGCCGGCGCCGGTTCGGAGAAAGAAAAGGCATTGTT